>CAYGTY010000073.1:0-26217 GCA_964352825.1 uncultured Anaerolineaceae bacterium | reverse complement strand
AACGCAAAAATAACTCTTACAAGCTAACCAGCTGACGAACTGAATTGCTATAAATATTAGTCACGATGTTATAGGCTGTAACCCTAAAGGATATTTTGCATACCATCAATAACTCAGTTTTTACTCACTCCAAATAAGGTGTGCAGGATGGGTTCAGCAGAAATATCCGTCACAATAGTCACTCGGTCATGGTCTTGCAAAACAGTATCTCCGTGTGGGATGATAAGTTTGCCCCGACGCGCAATAGATGCAATCAAAGCATCATTGGGAAGGTCAATATCACGAATTTTCTGATTCCATATAGGAGCATCTTGTGTCACTTTAAATTCAATGACATGTGCGCCTGTCAGTGTATTGAGGCGGATTTGGTCAGCATAATGTTGGTCATGGAATTTACGGACAATCGCCGTGTTATACGCGCTCATAATGTCGTGCCGTCTTAAGATACCCACGGGGTGATTTTCACCATTCACAACAGGTAAGCGTCCAATATCATGCTCACCCATCAAGCGAATCGCTGTCCATAACACATCATCTTGCAAAACCGTAATGACATCACGGGTAGAGATTGACAAAACATCAATTGACTTCGTTTCGGCTAAGGCATTTTCATGTTTCGCAATTTCAGTATATTTCCGTTGTAAGTCGCCTAAGGTCACAATACCCAGCAAGACCTGATTAGTATCAATCACACAGAGCGAGCGTGTATCCTGTATCTGGAATGCCTGCCGCAATTCTGATATGCTGGCATCTGCCGAAATCATAGGCGGTGGTTTTATCATCGCATCCTCGATAATCAAGCCCTGCATCAAATCTACATCACGACCTTGATGGAGATGCAAACCTTCTTTGACCAATGACCACATATATATCCCATGAGGACCTGTTTGCTCAATAATCAATGTACAGATAACCGCCGTCAACATAATTGGTAAAATCAAGTTGTAATCATCTGTCAGTTCAAAAACGAGTAAAATCGCAGTCATCGGCGCACGCACAACACCTGCTAATAAGCCTGCCATCCCAGCAATTGCATAGGCTTGTGGATTACCAATATCAACAGATTGAATCATTTGATTGAAGAAACGACCGTAAGCACTTCCCAAGGTGATGCCAATAAATAAGGTCGGGGCAAAAACCCCACCCACAAATCCAGCACCATGACTCATCCCTGTCATCACGAGCTTGGCAACCCCAATCACAATCAATAAGGCAATCGTTGCATCGCCATGACCCGACAATATACTGTGCATAAATTCTTCGCCGGGTCCGAGAATCTGGGGTAAATAGATACCCACCAGAGCGACAAATGCGCCGATAATAGCAGTCTTTAGTGGCATCCATATTTTTATATGATTGTGAATCATACGGCTTTGCCAATCCCAAAACCGAATAATAATAATCGACATGCCAGCCATCAAAATACCTAATAAAACATAAACAGGGAGTTGTATCGGGTGTCCTAAGACATACTCCAAATTCCCAAAAATAGGATTGGAGTCAACAAGGCTTTGCATCACAGCAGAGGATACAACTGAGGCAACCACAACAGCCCCAAATGCAGTTGTCGTAAATTCTCCAAGAATAACTTCTAAAGCAAAAAAGACACCTGCAATCGGTGCATTAAACGCCGCCGCAATCGCACTCGCTGCCCCAGCAGACACTAATAATTTACGTTGGTCATCATTTGTCTGTAAGCGGTCGCCAATAAATGACCCGATATTTGAACCGATTTGCACACTTGGGTCTTCCGAACCTAGTGACGCACCTGAGCCGAGAGATAACATGGCGGCAATTGCTTTGAATGGAACAAGGCGATACGGTAAACGTCCACCTGATAGTGCCACCGATTCCATAATACCTGCGACACCATGATATTTTTCTTGACCCACAATATAATACATAATCAAACCGACAATAAAGCCAGCTAATGGAAGGGTTAGGAGCAATGCAAACGCAGGATTGATACCCAACCCTGTCAGCAACTCTCCTATAAAACCCTCTGCACCTAATACTTGATTGAAAAATATATGCGCGACATTAATCCCACTGCGAAAAATGTGAATTGACAATGCTGTACATGTGCCTAAGACCACTGCAAGCGCAATTAAAATCATATGTTCGGTATAGCGTGATGGCTGTTTTGTATATTGCATGGGTCGTCCTATTTAAACAGAAGAGCTCTAATAGTACCCCCAGTAAAGATACTGTCAACAGCGTCTTTTATATTTTTATAGGATAAGCCTCAAGCCATATCTTGAAGATTGTCATATCATCAATCACAAGCAAGTCCCACAGTTAATTTCGCGCCACGCCCATAATGTAGAGTCTCGAAAATAATTAAACAAAAAACGGCAGATGCACGGAAGCGCATCCCTACGAAAATATACCGAAACCCTGTAGGGGAGGCATCCGTCTGTCCGAAAACATGATATGAATTTTTAAAAACTTGTCGAAATTTACATAAGGAGTTGTTCAAAAGAAATTGAAATTTTGTAGGGTTGGTGCTCTGTCATCAACCGCTTACGAGCGTAGACATAGGTTCATCCCTACATTTAAAAACATAGGATCACTTGCTTATAAAGTATCGGCTGTTGATACATTAGATTACAGCTTTTTGTAGCCAATTCTTGCTCTTTTCAGTACAATCGCATCAAGTGCTTAGCTTGAAAATTGATTTATTCCAGTGCAATCTATAGGGGAAATCATGACGAAACCCAATATTTTCCTCATCATGTCCGACCAGCAACGCTTCGATACAGTGGGGGCATGGGGCTATGAGTATATGCACACCCCTGTACAGGATCGTTTAGTGGAACAAGGGGTGAGCTTCCGTTCAGCTTATTGTCCGGGCGCGACTTGTATCGCCACCCGTGCGGCTATGTTCACAGGGATGTATGCACATAACACGGGCGTGTATAGCTTTCACAATTGGGCGCATCAACGGACGTGGGTACATGACCTCCGTGATGCTGGGTATCTGTGTGCCAACATCGGCAAGATGCACATGAGCCCCCGTGATGACATGAGTGCTTTCCATGACCGCGTCATTGTCGAAAACCCAACCAATCTCACCCACTGGCAGGGTGGTGTGGACGATGATTGGGGTAAGTTCCTCGCACATCATGGGCATGAACGTCCCAATCACAGGCAGAATACTGACCCAGAATGGCATCATAAATTTCAGGGTGCGCCTTGGCATCTCGATGAGCGTTTCCATAGTGATGTGTTCATCGGTGATTCGGCACTGGGGTGGATTAATAACTGGCGTGGAGAAGAACCGATATTTCTACAAATTGGCTTCACTGGACCTCACGACCCCTACGACCCACTGCCACGACATCTGGCATTCTATGATGATGTAGATGTACCTACACCGACCCTGCGTCAAGGTGAACACGACGACAATCCACCCCAACACCGCGCCCAATTGGAAGCCTTTGCCAATAACATCAAAGAATCCAAAATTGACCTGCGTACTGCCTCGCCAGAAGATATTGAACGGATGCGAAAACATTATTACGCGAACATCACCACCGTCGATGAAAAAATCGGGCAAGTGATTGATGCACTCAATGCGCGTGGCTGGCTGGAAAATAGCTTGCTGATTTTCTGCTCGGATCATGGCGATATGGTGGGCGATCACGGATTGATGTATAAGTGGCTGATGTTTGACGAGATTGTGCATGTCCCGCTGATGATGGTGTATACGGGTGCTGATGGTGTACCGCATCAGGTGGATGATTTGGTATCGTTGATTGACATCGGTCCGACGATTCTGGATGTTGCTGGGATTGAGATTCCGCGCCACCTAGAAGGACGGTCGCTACTGCCCTATCTGACAGGTACTAAGACTGAACCTCGTCAGTACGTCTTTAGTGAAGACAACTATCTGACGATGATCCGTAGTGAAACACATAAGTTAGTCTATTATACGTCACAGCCTTATGGTGAACTCTATGACCTGACCGCCGACCCTAATGAGCTATATAACAAATGGGATGACCCAGCATACGTTGCTATCAAGATAGAACTCATCAATGCGCTCTTGGCATGGATTACGTCAAGTAGCTATCACACAGCAGGCTATAAGCAGAACGCAGGCTTGCAGTATGATATGCGCTGGGCAACTGATGAGAGCAATTGGTTGATTAATCAGTATCCACCGTCACCACCGCAGACGATGGGGTAAAAAAGGTTAATTATTTTCTAGAGTTTCTTTGAGTGAATCAGGTTCTGGCATCATATTGGTCGCCGCCAAAATCTCTAAACCCATACGGTCTGCGATATAGACTTTACGCCCCTCTTTACGCAGTAAGCCTGCATTGAGTAAACCACGCAAGGCTCGCCCGACAACTTCACGGGTCGTGCCTAATATCGAGGCAATTTCTTCTTGGGTGAGGCGTGTGGGTGCTTCTGCAATATGTTCGGCATAGGTGGTTTCATGTAAGAATAACTTAGCGAGTCGTGATGGAATGGTGCGGAAGGTCATATCTTCAAGTCGTTCAATATACTCACGGTTCACATGTGCGAGGGATTGCACATAATTATTCAGCAAGTCGCGCTCAGTTGCCAAAAGGCTCATCAGGCAATCATGGCTCAAGGTTAAAATGGTAGATTGGGTGACGGCGGTTGCATTATAAGGGTTTGCGCCACCATCGACGGCAGACACCTCGTTAAAAGTGGATACAGGACGGAGGAGGCTGAGGGTATGTAAGCGACCTTCGGCACTAATACGATAGATACGGACTAAGCCCTTCGCGACAATATGAAACCCTGCACAGGTTTCTCCTTCAAAGAAAATCATTGCACCTGCTTGATACTCATGATGGTGCGCTTGTTCTTGTATTCGAATGATAGCATCTTCAGATAAACTTGCGAAGTAGGGTATCTGTGTCCAGTCAATATTCATGTGTCTACCAATAAACTAATGTATCTCCACTATTCCAACATATGAAATAAAAATCTACAACTTTTGTCACATTCTCATTGCGATACTTGTCTAATAGTCATCTTATCGAGTCAAACAAGGTATCAGATAGAGACCTTCTTACGGTAACATGCTAGTGATAGAACGCCAATATCAAAATCTTCCAGTTTCTTACAGTTGGGGTCATTTAAAATACACTATAGTAAAGAATATAGACTGATATTGATTTTCGCTGAATCATAAAGCTGGTTAGAATAAACATAGTATCCCATTGTCTTGCAGAGGGTTTAGATACATGACGTACACCATTTTGGGATGGTTTGCGTATAAAGATAGAAACAACCTGTAATGACCACCTAGAATTGAGCGCACTATGCAAACTGTAGCACAAGAAAATATCGAAACCGCCCAACTGTCAGGATTAACAACAAAAGAAGTTGAGGAACGGATTGCACGCGGTGAGAGCAATGACTTTGAAGCCCGTGTGGGACGCAGTTATTGGGACATCTTCCGTGATAACGTTCTGAACTTATTTAATATTGTATTGGGTAGCTTGATTTTTGTGGTTATCTTATTACAAGATTACTCGACCGCCTTTTTTGCAGGCTTTAGTGTGGTATCGAATACCTTCTTTGGTATGATTCAAGAATTTAATGCCAAGCGTAAACTTGACCAACTGGCAGCCCTCTCAGAGCAGATTGTAACTTGCTATCGTAATGGTAGCTGGGTAGAAGTTCCCATGCGCCAAGTGGTGAAAGATGACATTATTCGCATTGAACCCGGTGACCGCTTGGTGGTTGATGGTGAGATGGTTGAGAGTGATTCGCTGGAAATGGATGAATCTTTATTGACAGGTGAATCCGATGCTGTCTATAAAGAGGTCGGCGCAGAAGTCTTTTCGGGGTCGTTCTGTACAGCAGGTACGGGCATTATGCGGGCGACACGTGTTGGTGCAGAAAGTAACGTCAATAAGTTATCGACTATCGCCAAAGCCTATAAAAATAACAAAACACCCACCCAAGTCAAAATTGATATCACTGTCGAACTCACCGTCTTGATTATGTTTGTGTTCGTGCCGATGATTTTTATAACAGGCTTTTTCCTCGATTATGCATTTCTGGAGATTGTCCGTAATGCCGTCGTCTTTACAACCAGTCTTGTGCCACAAGGCTTGGTCTTGGTTGCGATTCTGTCGTTGACGATTGGTGCAATCAAAATCAGTATGCAAGAGACATTGATTCAACGGGTGAACGCAGTCGAGTCACTAGCGAATGCAACGGTACTCTGCTTCGATAAAACAGGAACACTGACCCAAAACAAGCTAGCGGTTCAAGAGATTATCTCAATTAGTGACATGCCCAGCGAGCAAATCCATAATGACCTCTATGTTTATATCAAGAATCTTGCTCATCGTAATAATACAGCCAAAGCAGTAGAACGTTATGTCGAGAAAATCGTCCAACGTGATAGCTACCCTGATAAAGACAAAGAAATTCCATTTTCATCAGGGCGCAAATGGGGTGCGATCTTAATTGATAACAAAACCCTGATTATGGGCGCACCTGAGCGTATTATTGCTGACGATAGTGACTATGCTCAGCAAGCTAAAGAACTTGCACAAGGTGGAATGCGAGTTTTGGCATTTGCGATGACAGAAGGTGAACCTGACCCTGATGTCGCCAAGATTGCTGGTGATGTGCAACCGATTGCTCTGATTGTGATGAGTGACCAAATCCGCGAAGATATTCAAGAGACATTACAAGCCTTCCGCCAAGAGGGGCTAAAGCTCAAGGTTATCAGTGGTGATAACGTCGAAACAGTGCGCTCGATTGCTCAAGAGTCGGGTATGGATGTGGGTGTCAAAGCCTATGTTGGTCATGAATTAGATGTCATGGGTGAAGGTGAATTTACCTCAGCCGTCACAGAATCAAATGTGTTTGCACGGATTGAACCGCATACCAAACAACGTATTGTGCAAACCCTACGCGCACAAGGTGAATATGTGGCAATGGTTGGAGATGGGGTCAATGATGTTCCCGCACTCAAAGCCTCAAATCTGGCGATTGTGATGAATGATGGAACACAAATTAGTAAAGATGTTGCTGATATTGTGTTACTCAATAATGCGATGTCCACCTTACCGCTTGCCTTCCGCGAAGGGAAAGAGACGACGCAGACCATTTTTGGGACAATGAAGATGTTCCTTGTCCGCAACTTCTATAATATCGCTCTATTTATCTTTGTCGCCTTTATGGCACTACCTTTTCCAATTACGCCTGTACAGATTAGTTGGGCAACCTTTGGAACAGTCAATCTACCTGCCACATTTATCGCTTTTGGGTGGTTGCGCCCACAGTATATGAAACACTTTAGGCGAGATGTGATGGATTATATCTTCACGATGGGCTTTAATGGCGCGGTGTTGTTGACCCTACTCTATATCATCGCTTACTTTGGAACAGATGGTAACGTCGAGTTAACTCGCTCAGCCATTACGATTTTGGTCTCCTTATATGGGATGCTGATTACGTGGAATATTCAAGGGATTGATTTCTATAAACCCAAATCATTTATAGAAAACTGGAAATTACTCTTGCTCAGTAGTGTGATGACGGGCTTAACTCTCATTTCCTTCTATCTTGCGCCTGAGCTATTTGAATTTTACCCACCGCTCTGGGATGGTGGTGACGGCACAATGTTGATTATTGGGATTACGGCTTTATTCTTGCTGACGATGGTTCTCCTCTCACATGGTTTGAAGTATCGCTATCTCTTAAACCGCCTCTGGGCATTGCTTGCACCTGACACTATGGAGTAACTATGAGGCTATAAAAACCTAAATAGGGGTTTCTCATAAGAGTGAGACCCCATGGCTATAAACTTAATGTGAAATCTCATAAGTTTTAGAAATAAGTTTTAATGCATACCTTGTGTCTCGGACAAGGCAAGCCGTCATACGCATTGAGTTAGTGTTCTACCGGAATAAACTCAACAGTTTGTATGCAGTGTGAGATAAGGCTTATTCATAAATATTCAAGATGTTTACCCGATTTTGAATTAGCTGTGAGTGAAATATTCCCATAATCCCTAACAGATTTTTGATCCACTTAATTATTCGGCACAATATCAATGCGCTCACGTTGGATTTCGCCATTATCATCTAAAAATATCAATATAAAGTAACCTGCATCGGCGGAACTTGCTTCGACCTGTGCGACAAAGGTCACGCTATAATCTGCACCTTCTTCAACAGGGAATACAGCACTGTTGAGGGCTGAGATTTGGGTGGTGTTAACAGATACTTCTAGCATCTGCCCATCGTTGAGGTCACTGGCTTGTAACGCCGCATCGCCATTGCCACTGATGTTCCAGTTGGCTAAGTCTTGTATGAATTGGCTATTGGGGACTTGGTTTTGCGAATTATCGTTTTCTTGATAGGTGATGGTATATAAGGATAAATCGGCTGTTCCTGTGCAATCGCATTCGGTGTTGAGCCGATAACCAACTAATGCCCCTGTTGCATTCTCAGGGACTTGACCTGATAAAGTAAACTCAAGTTCTGGTGCATCGACTGCTTCAAGTGTTTCAAAATGAACAGGAATCCGCATTAAATCACGATCCAAGTTCATTTGTCCGCGATTATAGTTAAACTGAGTATAGTAAATATATGCGTCTTGATTAGTCGTTTCAAAATTGCGTGACTCGCTATCGGGGTCAATCAAGCTAGGATAGAGAATCGGGTCAGTATCCCCTATGCTATATGTCCATGGGAGTTCCACCTCCATCAAGAGTTGGCGACGTGACCACGTAATCAAATCATCAGAAAAGGCGTAATAAATGCCCCACACTTCGCGATTATCAATCTGATCTGCTGAAATGCCGACCAGCACATATTGCTCTAAATCGGTGTTGTAGGTCAGGCTCTGGTTCATGACTCCAATGTCATCTTGTGCCAATGGCGTACAGTATTGTTCTTGTGGGTTATCGCTTTGATTCAGATAGGGCTTCGGCAAAGATAAGTTAAAGCCCTCACCATCCCATGCTCGCCATGAAGTCGGGTCAGCTAAATTGTCTGTCCGCATCAAACAGACGCGTTGTCGCTCTGATTTATATTCATCAATCCGAATGATGGCATAAATATAACCGTCCTCTGCGCGAATCATATTGCTGGGTTCAAATACACCATTAGGACCTGCTTCAGTTTCATAGGGGTAAGGTGATGAAGCAACTAGGTGATTGGGTGGTGCGGTGATATTTTTATAGCTTGCGCCACTATCCTCGGATATAGCTAGCGTAATACTGTTATACCAACAATTAAAGTATTCGCCTGATGCACATTGCCCTTGATGCGTATGTCCTTGATATTCATTATGCTGTAGGACATAGATGGTTTTACCATCTTCTGTGTAGAGGCTAGCTAACCATTCTTTATCACTATATTGCGAGGGGTCGGCATTATATACGGAGTTAGCGACTATCGTACAATCATGTTGAAGTTCATCTAAGCTAGAGCCGATACTGCGACGCGCAATAAAATGGGTGGCGATGAGTTGCACCTGTCCACTATCATCACGGAAGGCACGCGCGGGTAAATCAGGAATATCTTCATCATCACAGCGGTCAGTTGTCCAATCAAAGACAATCTCTGCTTCTCCTGTAACAGACAAGATAACATCTGATTGTGCTTGAGCCGAGACTGTTAGCATCCATATTGCCAAAACAAGTATCATACACACATTGAATTGTCGCATTGTAAGCACTCTATCGCTGATTTTTCATGTACAACTATTATAGCATTTTCCAATATTCCGATTTTAAGTAAACATGACTAAGTTGACATATTAGATTGTGACGAATTTCATTTTCAAATAAAATATAATGAATAAAAGTTGATGGAGAATATAATGAGTTTAATAAAAGGTGCTCAACGTATGCAACAAGCTCAAAGACCGAAACAAATTTTGCGTAGCTTGCTGGAATCATTGTATCCTGATAAAGTTCACCTCTCGGAACTTACACAGCAGTTAGTCAACAGCATACCTTTACTAACTGAGCATGACCAAGTGCTTTTAATTTCCTCTCCAATTGATTTTCTGATTACATTTAAGCCTCAGATCTTGGATCTCCCTATTCGCATACTCCTAGAGCAACTGCATGCGGAAGGTAAATTAGAGAAACAAGTTAAATCTATTATTGATGATGAAAATATTACACTTACAGAACAACAACAGGCTCTTATGGAAAAAAACTTAGTTGATTTCTTAATAGGTGTTCCACCTGAATCAGACCCGATTGTAGAACTACACCTCAGTGAACAAGATAAACTACATAATACTATCTTTAACGCAATTAATAATATTTTGATTAACAAAAGCCTAGATGATGTTTTTGATACTACATTGACACCCCAAGAGATGGTCGAAAAGGTTTACAAGGATTATCTTAGGGAGCATTCAATTTCATTAGGATCGGATACAGAAAAATATTTATTGGATTCAATTGTCGGTGAATTTGTAGGATTCGGATTGCTTGAACCTTTATTAAATGATCCTTCTATCAGTGAGGTTCGTGTAATGGGGCTTTATGATATTTCGATTATACGGAATGGTAAACAGGAAAAAGTGAGTATGTATTTTGAAGATTTAGATCACTTATGGAGGATTATCACACGCTTTACAGCACCAATGGATATGAATGTTACAGAGCGTGAACCCTTCAAACAATTCCGAATGCCAAATAATAACATCGTGACAGTCGTTCATTCATCCATTGTCTATCATGGTCCCTTCTTGACGATTATCAAACCTGTTTAATCTAATATTTTGCCAACCCACATATAAATTCGACCTTTGCCAGTCGCCACTTGATTCTATATGATTGAGGCATCTTCCACAGATGCTGACAAAGGAGCAAGATGGTGGCTAAGCACCTGCTATACAATGCAAATATCATTACGATGGATGAGAAACGTCGCCAATACAGCAATGGCGCAATCTTGATTGAGGATGACCGCATCATCAAAATCGGGACATCTGATAAACTCACCCAAGACCTAAGTGATGATATAGAATCGATTGATTTAGAGGGACGTTGGATTTTACCGGGATTCATCAATACCCATGTGCATACCTCACAACAGCTTGGGCGCGGTTTAGCGGATGATGTTGATTTACTAACATGGTTACGGGGGCGGATTTGGCCTTATGAAAGCAACCTCACGCTTGAAGATAGCTATGTCAGTTCCTTGTTATGTGGCATTGAGCAGATTCGCAGTGGTGTGACTGCTTTTGCAGAGGCAGGCGGGCAACATGTTGAAGGGATGGTTCGGGCAGTCAGTGAGTTAGGAATCCGTGCGACGCTGACAAAATCGTGTATGGATATGGGCGAAGGACTACCAAAAGTCTGGCAACTCAGCACCCAAGAATTACTTGATATACAGGTCAGCCATTATGAGAAATGGCATAATAGCGCAGAGGGACGGATACGGATATGGTTCGGGTTGCGGACAATTTTTAATAATTCCGATGACCTGATTGTGCGTTCAAAAGCTCTTGCTGACGAATACGGCGTGAGTGTTCATATGCACATGGCAGAAATCCCCGAAGAAAATGATTATTCCCGTGCGACGCGTGGCACATCAACCGTGACCCATCTCAATAATCTAGGCGTATTGGATAGTAATTTATTAGCTGTGCATTGTGTCTGGATGACTGATGAAGAAATCCTGATGTTTGCTGACCATGATGTCAAGGTTTCGCATAATCCTGCGGCGGCGATGAAAGTACTCGGCTTTGCCAAAATCCCAGAAATGATTGATGCGGGAATTTGTGTCACGATTGGCACAGATGGTGCACCTGCCAATAATCGTATGACCTTGATTGATGAGATGTGGTTGACCTCCTTGATTCATAAAGGACGATTGCGTGACCCTCAAACCATGCCTGCCGAAACGGTGCTGGCAATGGCAACATCTGAAGGTTCAAAAGCTCTCGGTTGGGAAGATGAAATCGGGTCTTTAGAAGTTGGTAAAAAAGCCGATTTAATTGTGATTAACCCCAATACTGCCACCATGTTACCGATGCACGATGGTGTCGCAAGTATGGTTTATGCTCTACGTCAACACAATGTTGAGAGTGTAATGGTCAATGGCAAGTGGGTCATGTGGGAACAGGTGATACAGACCGTCAATGAAGCTGAGATATTAGAGGAAGCCAAAGAACGCGCCTCAGCCATTTTTGAACGCACAGGTATTCAATTACCCAATCGCTTTAATGTGATTTAAGCCAAAGGATTTTATATGGTGAGCCAAACTATCCCAATTCTAAAACCCCAATCTATGGGACATCAATTTGTCATCTATGGTGATAGCTGTTCGGGTGTTCCTGATGCCTTGCATGAATCAACCTTTGCCAGTGTCAATGCTGTGATTCAACGCCTCGCGAGTCCGCCTGAATTTATCTGTTACCCTGGGGACGAAATTATGGGGCTAACGACGGATGCTGATGAACTCCGTCAACAGTGGAATTATTGGTTTCAGCATGAGATGGCGTGGCTTGACCATGACACGATTCTGCTGTATCACACCACAGGCAATCACACGACTTATAACAAAATGAGCGAGGACATCTTCCGCGAGGTGATGGCGCACTTACCCAAAAATGGTGCACCTGAACAAGCAGGCTTATCATATTTTGTGCGACGGGATGACCTGTTAATGGTGTTTGTGCATACCCTTTGGTCAGGATTAGGTGGTGAAGGCAATGTCGAGACAGACTGGCTTGAGCAAACCTTAACCGACCATGCCGATGCAAAACATAAATTGGTATTTGGGCATCATCCCGTCTGGACGGTGAATGGATTTTTCGCGGATTATCAACGCAATATCGAGCGTAAAAACGGACAAACCTTGTGGCAAATTTTAGTCAAGCACAGTGTCACCGCCTATGTATGCAGTCATATTTTGGCATTTGATGTCCAAGTACATGATGGCGTTTTACAGATTTGCACAGCAGGCTCAGGGACAGCTCATCGTATGCCTGAGGGAGTCGAATATCTTCATGCGATTCAAGCCGTATTAGATGATGAGGGCTTCCGCTATCAAGTCTTGGATACAGAGGGAACGGTGCGTGAATGGCTCTCATGGGGTTGGGAAGTTCCACCGAGTGATACATGGCAACCTTTCACCAGCGATTCCCCTAAACATCTCGCCTCAGATTGCTTACAAGATGTTGATACCGCCCATCTAATGATATGGGAGATTTCAGGGGAACTCGATATTAGTGATTATCGTCCGCGAGTAATTTTTAGTGGAGCAGGTGACGATGGCGCATTACCCTATCTATGGTTGGGGATTACTGGGCGTGACCACCATCTGATGCTATCCCTCAGCCCGCGCCCCAATCGTAGCCCACATAGTTGGCATGGTCCGAGCTTGGCAACAGATAAATCATTTCGGATACATTTCGCGATTCATAGTGGTATGAACGCAGGGGGCTTACTCTGGCGATGGGATGATAATAACCCGTGGTCAACACTCACAGGGTCGTCGCCATGGGGTGTTGAACGTTTACTGTGGTCACATGATTGGACAATGGATAACAGCTTACAAATCACATGGCATCATCAAACATTTTCATTAAAAACGATGTTAGATTAGCTTTATAATTTTTCAAGTACGCCAATCGCCCACTCAGCAACTAGCTTGACATCAGCATCATCATGTTCGCTAAATATACGTAATGGCTCAATGGTACTGGGGTCTTTTAACTTTGCGATCGTCTCGATGAGGTCAATCAATACCCCTTCATTTTTTTCTTTCTGTAGGCGAGTGACCAGCGCATCGCGGACGGTATCGCCACCAATGCGGACTAAACTTTGAATCGCAAAAAATCGCACATGACTATCCTCATCTGCAACCAGCGTATTCACCAAAACATCAACAGCCCCCACAGCCTTTAATTCGCCGAGTGCTTCAGCCGCTTCTGCCCGTACCTGTGCAGATTGATCACCTAAGGCATTGACGAGTGAGTCAAGCACAGAGATTTGTCCAACCAATCCCAGCGATTTAGAGGCTTGGGCACGCATATCATCGTCATCAGATTCTAGTGTTTTGAGCAAAGGCGGTATCACATCAGGGACACGGAACTTCCCCAATATCTCAACCACAGTTAAGCGCACCTCATGTGATTTATCATTTTCTAAGGCTTCAATCATGGTGGGTAAAGCCTCAATTGCGTTGAGCCGACCCAACACAAAAACAGCATTGGCACGCACTTTGGGGTCATCATCATATTTGATGCGGTTGATATAATCCTCGTTTGAGGGTTCGTAATCGTCAATATTATTATCGTCAGTTGGAAGATGAGTCACTGTATTTTACCTGTTTATAGTTGCTTGTTGCTTTGTTGATATTTTACAATGGATTTTAAGTTTGTGTCCGCAAAAATAGTAGAAGCGGTGTATAAAGCTGTGTTATACTCTTTTATCCATTTGTTCCACAATTATATTGTCAATCTGGAGTTACAGATATGCCTTTAGTTGCTCATACCCACTTACCAAGTTTTGATAAGCTAAAAGAACGCGGACAAGAAATTTTACCTCTCGACCGCGCGCTTAAACAAGATATTCGTGAATTACATGTCGGCTTGTTAAATATGATGCCTGACGCGGCATTACAAGTCACAGAACGTCAATTCATGCGCTTGGTGGGAAACAGTAACCAGATTGCTCAATTTTATGTCCATGTTTTTTCCGTCCCTGGTTTAGACCGCAGCCCAGAGACACAAGCCTATATTGATGAGTATTATACGAGCTTTGAGCAAGTCAAAAAAGACGGCTTGGATGCGCTGATTATCACAGGGGCAAATGTAGCCAATCCCAGCCTTGACCAAGAGGGTTTTTGGCAACCTTTAACGGAGGTGATTGAATGGGCAAAGGACAATGTCACATCGACAATTTGCTCTTGCTTATCGACTCATGCCTTGATGAAATACTTTTATCAATTAGACCGTCAATTGCGCCCAACTAAAAAGTGGGGGGTGTTTGAACATCGCGTCACACAACCCTTTCATCCGCTTCTGCGTGAAATCAACACGCGCTTTGATGTGCCTCATTCGCGCTGGAACACGATTACACCTGAACAAGCCAAATCAGCGGGCTTGACGATTTTGATTGAAAGTTTTGATGGGGAAGTCCATATGGCGGTCAGCCCTGACCAACTGCGGATGATTTATTTTCAAGGACATCCTGAATATGACATCAATAGCTTACTCAAAGAATATAAGCGTGATTTATTGCTCTATTTAGATGGGCAGATTGACCACCAGCCCCCTTATCCTGATAATTATTTCTCAGTCGAGGCGCGTGAAATTGCAGAGAAGTTTATCGAGCAAGTGCAACAAGCCCTTGAAGATGGACAAACCATTCCTGATTTCCCTGAAGAAACCATATTACGCCATTTGGATAATACATGGGGGGATACCGCTAAGGCGATTTTCAATAATTGGCTGGGTGCAGTCTATCAAGTGACCAATGTTCAACGCCACCTGCCATTTGCTGATGATGTAAACCCGAATAATCCACTCAGGATTTTATGATGAGAATTGGGGAAGCCAAACAACTTCCCCAGATTGATATTTTCTAGGATTCTGTTTCTAAACTGGCGACATGTTCCAGCAGGTAACGATGCACGAAGATATAGCCACCGCCGACCTTGCGTAACAAAATCAGACTGCTGGCATGGTCGAGCAGTTCAGCAAAATTCATCGGAATATCACGATTGCGCCACAACATGATGCGTAACACCAGATGTTTAACTACAGTATCTGTCCCACCCAGCACGAGACCAAAAGCTAAGCCCAGCGATACACCAATAATGATGGCATTCTGGAAAGTTGTCATCATGCCACGTATTTCCCACTCGTCCAAATAGGCAAAATTAAAGCCGTTATTGATAAACTCTGCACCATAGACACCAACAGACGAAATCAATGCAACACCTACACCCACAATCGCAAATGCGCCTGTGACCTTGAGCGCAGTTTTGACAGATTGCCGTACCCCTTGATTTGGCATGGTACGACTTTCGACTTTTTCACTTTTTCGTAAGCCGCCTGCGATACCGCCTGTGAGGATAGCGAATGTCCCGAGCGGTAATAAAAGCGAAATGGCACGATTTAGATAACTGCCTTGAAAACAGCATCCAGTGGTGATGGACAGATAATCTAAACCAATGATAACCAACACCACTGCCAAGCCGACTTTTGCCCAACGCCAACTCCATTTCCAGCCAATGCGTTCAGCACTTTCGACCTTATCACGGAAGCCACCTGTCAATAAGCCGATGCCACCCGTAAATAGACTAAAGACAAGGATGGGTAAGAATAGACCTTCGAGGCTTTCATATGGATTTGAAAAGAAAAATAACCAGACACTGACAGTATAGATTGCACCAACCAACAAACCAGCAATCGCTGTGATGACTTGTCGTCTGCGTCCTTCGGATTTGTGCCAATATTTTGCTATCCAGACACTGACAATCCCACCAACAAGCCCCATTAAAAGGCTGATTTCTAATAAAAAGAGTAGTGCTTCTAAGCCAAATAGAGAACGATTGGTTGCGCCGATTTCGTAGAAATGTCGTCCGTATAGGCTAAATTGATCTGACCCAGTGGAGAGCAATATCAGCGTAATCATGATAAATCCGCCGATAATACTACTCAATAAGCTAATACCGATACTTGTCACAGCAGTACGGGCTTGGTAGGTCTTGGCTTGCCCTTTAACGCTGAGTCGATCACCTGTATACGCAATTAAACCTGTTAAGCCAAAGGGAATCCCACCAGCCAACATACCGATGAGTCCGCCCGCCAATGCAAAATGAGCTAATGCACTCAAGCCGTAAAACTTATTGTCATAGGATTGATGGAAAATAATCTCTTGACCCATAATCACTGCCATCAAAACTGCCATAACGAGTAAAGCTAAGCTACCTGCAATCCCACCGATGACCGTTCCATAAGCAGTGCGTCCCAACAACTTAAAGAGACTTTGTTGCCAGCGTTTCTCTAACCAATCCCATTGTAAATTTTCGATATGGAATAGGGTTTGTCGCCTTTCCACCATGCGCCCTGCCAGCCATGATAGATAACCCATGACTTCTTCAGGTTGATACTCTTTGGATTTACTGTGACGCGCAAACATGGTTTCGATATAGGTATTAAAGAGGTGTTTGCGTTGGACATCAGGGGAGAGGTCTGTCGGTAAACTATCAGTATCAAGTTCTTGATAAGCCATTGCCATGATGCTCAGTGTCAATGGTGTTTCAGCTAAGGCACGTAAGCGATTATCGCTTGTCATTTGTGCGCGGAGTCCTGACATCGACTCGCCAAAGCTAGCCAAGTAACTATCAATTTGGGCATTATCAAGGGCTTCAATCACAACCGCATCATGAAAATTGAGTTTTTGTGATAGCGCGTCATAATCTGCCGTCCGACTGCAGACAACCACTGGTACATCAGGATTTTGATGATGATAGGCATTAATTTCATCAACACAATCATCACGCACAGTATCGGACACTTCATCCAGTCCATCTAATAGGAGGAGTAAGCTATTGTCAGCTACCCATTGTTGAGCAACCCCTTGTGCGACCTGATATTTGATATTGAGTTCTTCGACCAACCATGCTGATAGGGGTAGTTTATCTTTTGCCCATGAGGATAGATTAAAGACAATCGGCAAATAAGCAGTAGGTTGTGTTTCGGCACGCTTGAGCAAGTCTTGTGTGAGTTCGAGTAGCAGGGTTGTTTTACCGCTCCCCGGTTCACCGAGAATTAGCAGACTGCCCCCTGATAAATCAAAGACATCCATAATACGAGTGTCTTGTGCGAGGGTACGGTTTTCGCCATCACGCCGAATTTTGACATCCCACGGACGTTTTATCTGCTTTGGATCGGCGCGGAGTCCTAATTGCATCAGGACAGCTCCATGTAAGGAATTATCAAGTACGCCATCAATCCAGAAGCGACGGACATTTTCAATCATTTGTTGACGATTTGTAGCCATAAAGTTGCAGTCTCCTTTTCGCATTTGCGATATTCATAATATACAGGAGAAATTCAATTAAGCCCTAAATCGTATAGTAGGCGTTTAAAAAGAGTATTAGATAAATTGGGTTTCTAGTGGTTTTGCCATACGGAACATCGACAGCGGTTTACCATCGACATGGATTGTTTTTGATTTGTCGATGATCGTAAAACCAACCCGTTGATAAGCATGGATGGCAATCGTATTCTCGTTATGGACATCAAGGACTAAACGCTGACAGTTGTTCTTTTGTGCGAGGTTTTGCGCATGCGCCAAGAGCTTTTTACTATGCCCTTGTCCGCGATATTGAGGGTAAATTGCAACCATTTGAATATAATAATCGCCAGCTTCAAGGTTATTACCGATAAAGTCTGTTATCTCACTTAGATAGATGCCGAGGGCTATATATTGTAAAAATCGCCAGCCTGCATATTTCATGGTAAGTGATGTTGTCCGATTGCCGATGGCTTGTTTTTGTTGACTTGTGAAGCCATTAACCATTCCTATTATGTCATTGCCCTCACATAAAAAATGGGTCAAATCGTAGCTATTCTCATTATTTGGTTCTTGGAATGTGCCTTCTAATACCTGTTTTGAACGATTACCGAGCAATGTCGTATACAAATCATCACTGGCAATTTGTGCGAGGTTGGCAAAATGGTGGGCATGTTCAGCGCTTGCTTGAGCAGATAACATCATGTTATGGATGAACTTTCAACATATGTGGTTACACTTATCTTATATACGGAGAACCCTGACTTTTGTTTTAGCTCTCCGTATGAGTTTTCAATTAGCCTGTGACCGTGATTTGCTCAAAGAGGCGTTGGGTATCGTCTTGACGGCAGAGGTCTGTCCCTGGGGTCATTACAGCGGCAGTTCCAGCGGCAATCCCGTAGCGTACCGATGTGATTAAATCGTGTCCTTGTGCTAATGCCATAACGATTCCACCGACCATACTATCCCCTGCCCCGACTTTACTGTGAATTTTGACCAATGGGGCGCGCATATGAGCGTATTCAGTGGCAGTAATGAGGGATGCACCAGCCGCTCCCATCGAAACCACCATCACTTCGGACAATCCTTCAGAGATAAGACGGCGTGCAACATCACGAACATTGTCTTCACCTTCGATAGAGTCCCCTGAAAATAATTCAAGCTCATGAATATTAGGTTTCATCAGATAAACCCCTTTGCCGAAGGATTTACTTAATGCCTCACCAGCCGTATCGACCACCACCCGAATATCATATTGGGCGGCATAACGGGTAATCTCACCATAGAATTCGACAGGGACACCGGGGGGCAAGCTACCACTGGCGACGATATATTGGGGATTTAATTCAAAAACGGCTTCTAAGACTGTAATCCACTCATCCGCCGATAACTGAGGACCCGGCATATTAAAGCGATATTGTAGCGTTGAGCTTTCTTCATAAACAGCAAAGCCCTCACGAGTTAAACCTTCAATTGGGACAGGCTGATTGGAGATATTCTCTTGATTTAATAATTCGGTCAACATCATGCCAGTATGTCCACCTGCTGTATAAACGGCTGTGGACTCCCCACCTAGGAATTGAATCGCGCGTGATACATTAATCCCACCGCCCCCAGGGTCAAATGAAGGGGGGGCGCACCTCAGCTTGATTTCGGGCGCGACAGTTTGTATGTGGGTGCTAACATCCAATGAGGGGTTCATGGTTAAGGTGACAATTTTATCCATAGAATCATAACTCCAATGCTCATCAACAATATGGTACTTAGTGTAATACAGGAAGTTTAAAAGCGTGAGAGAATAGCTGTTGATTTATGATATAAAGCGTTAATTATCTATGATGAGGTGGAATTGCTTTAAGATTTCCGCTTGGGGCGCAATGCCATCGGTAGAACAATCGTGAAGGTACTGCCTTTATCGGGTTGGCTTTTTAACTTAATTTCCCCATAGTGCATCTCAACTATCTTTTCGACGATGAATAGACCAAGACCATTGCCGACATGCACCATCTCCACTGCACGGTCACCCCGTCGGAATCGTTGGAATAACATCGATTTTTCTTCGTCTGTGATGCCGATGCCTTCATCCTTAACCTCAATACAAACAGATTGCTCATCTGGGTAAGCGCGGACTGTGATGGTTGTATCAGCGGGGCTGTAATTTATCGCATTTTCTAATAAACGGTGCATCGCAACAAAGAACTTTGCACGAGATGCCATGATATACAATGTCTTCGGTAGGATTTCTGGTGATACAACAATCGGAGCATAGGTTTTGTTTTTGTCAGGTGGCGAAAAGGTATTAACGATTTCAGGTAAAAGCTCATGCAAATCCAAACGCCCAAAGGTGAGACCATTTCCACTGTCACGTTCCAGTTGCGCACTTAACATCATGTCCGAAAGCAAATGCTCTAAGCGTGCAATCTCCAACTTCATGATATTGAGGAAGTGTGCGTGTTTTTCAGGGTCACCTTTAATTTGTGTGAGCAGATATTGCGAGGTCTTTAGGCTTGTAAGGGGGGTACGGAAATAATGTGAGGCATCTTTTAAAAATTGTTGTACTGAACTCATCCGCTCACGTTCAATTGCAAGTTCAATCCGTTGGTCTTCGGCATGTTTGCGTTCAGAAATATCACGAATAACACTATGGATAAACTCTGGTTTGCCATCAACATCATGCAATAAGCGTACCATCACTTCTGCGGGAAAACGGTGTCCATTGTGTTTTATGAAGGTGCGTTCATACATCGGCACAGCCTCACCAGCCAATAAACGCTCAATTACCCGCTGGCTTGCTGTATGATAAACATCGGGAACAAAATCACGGAATGATTTACCAATCAATTGGTCTTCTGGCAAACCTAATACCTTTGCGGCTTGCTGATTGACAGCGATATATGTCCCTTCAAAATCACTGATAATCACGGCATCGTCTGTGAGTTCTAGCAGGCTTTCATAGCGGATTTCATGTTCGTGTTGCTTGCGTAACATATTTTTATAGATACGCATATCGCGCGCAACAATCATATATACGGGCAACTTATCATATGTATAGGGCTGGCTGATGAGTTCAACCACAACAGAGTCGCCATTTTGATGTTTAAGTTGTACTTCAAAGGGCGCAGATTTGTCTTTGTTATGACTGTTGGTTGTGATTAAGGTTTGTGATGCCTCGTCATAAGCGAGATTCGTGATTGGTACATGTAGTACATCACTCGGTTTATAGCCTAACAGACTGCTAAATGCTGGGTTAACAGCTAGTATGCCTTGTTTGTCAGAATAAATAGCGACGGCATCAATATAAGCTTCCAATAAACTACGCGATTGATTTTCACTTGCTCGTAAGCGACGAAACACATCACGGCGTATCACAGATGTAATGATAATGAGAACCGAGGTGAAACATGCGAATAACCACAAATAATGAATAGGGTATCTCAAGTTATCAATAACGAGTGGTAAGCTGGCAATGCCGATTAGAATAATAACTGCAATCGCGATGGTCGCCCGTAAACCAAGCATCAAACTAGTAAAGAATAAGACCGCAATTAAATAAGATAATGTGTATTCTGGAATGGCTAGTTGTGCGTCATGATTGCTGATAAAAATGGCAAATAAGGCACTTATCATCAATGTGATATAGAGTGCGACACCCCATTTATAGAAATGCGTCCGACTAACGAGATAACACAAAAAGATGAGAACCCCGAAGATTGTTGACGCAGATAGCGCAATCATATTGACTTGGAGATAGGCAAAGACTAAGACAGCAAGAATACACATTATTGTCTGCAATAATAACAGGCTAGAGATTAAGCGCATTCTTAAATTTTCTTCCACATTATCGGTTATGATAGGTGGATGAGTTAAGTAGTCAAATGCCTGTTTTAACTTATTCTCTGTTGTATTGACCATAACGCGCAATCTTTTTTATCAATATCACAATATCTTAATCTTTCTTAATTCTATCATGAAGCTAGGATATGTGTTACTTTTGTTGTTATAATCTAACGTATTTAATAAGGAAATCAATATGATATGGGAATATCTCGTCGTTTATTTATCAGATAGTAAAGTTGCTGAAGACCAAAAAGAGATTGATGTGCATTTAGATGCCGATACCTTTACTGAAAAGCTCAATAAATATGGAGCGGCTGGCTGGGAATTGGTGGCATTTGAATGGGAAACCGATGGTGCAAAAGCAGCTTTAAAACGCCAGAAAAAATAAAGCCTGTGACCCTTACAATTCATAATCCTGTTGTCGGCGGTCATGCTGAGGATTATGCGCGTATCTTGCGAGCATTACCTGAGTGGTTCGGCATTGAAGAAGCGACCCAACATTATATTGATAGCGCACAGACTTTGCCGACGGTTTTGGCTGTTGATGATAACGAAGTTGTCGGATTTTTGACACTCAAACACCATAGCCTACATACTGCCGAAATTTATGTGATGGCTGTTCATCCTGACTATCATCGACGCGGTATTGGGCAAGTAATGTTAAGCAAAGCTGAAGCTATTTTGGTTTCATCTGATATTGAGTTTTTACAAGTTAAAACCCTCTCCGCATCACACCCTGACCCCAATTATGCCCTGACCCGAAAATTTTATATGGCGCAAGGCTTCCGCATCGTAGAAGAATTTCCGACTTTATGGGGCGAGTCGAATCCCTGCTTGTTGCTGATTAAGTCCCTCAACAATTTGTAGTTTTAGCTATTAGCGATTAATGACTTTTCTATACAGGACTTTACAATATTGATGGCAACGGAACATTGTCGCGTGGCAATGCAGGTATGTGATATTATAGGCAATCCTAAAGGTATTGGATGTTTCCGCCCACTAACTTTACGCAATGTCGAGCTGACTGCACCCTATATGCACGATGCAGGCATTGTGACATTTATCATTAATCTGATGTTCAGTGACCCGTTTGACTAGAATGCAATCATAAGCCAAAATGCGTTCACCCATTTTATGGAACTTCGAGTCCATGTTGTTCCATGAGATCATGATTATAGAGGATCGTCTCGCTCGGACCATCTGCAACAATTTGCCCACCATCTAAAACAATCGCACGATTGCATAATTCCGCCGCCAATCTCATATCATGGGTACTGATTAACAGGGTTTGCTGTGAGAAGGTATTCAGTAGATTAATTAGATTACGTCTTGAACGCGGGTCTAATCCAGCAGATGGCTCATCCAATGCCAGAATACGGGTATCTGCACTCAGAATACTTGCCAACGCAATGCGTTTTTTCTCTCCCATGCTCAGATGGTAACTGATACGTGAGCTGTAGTCAGACATGCCGACCATCGTCAGTGCCTCGGTTACTCTCTTATCAACCTCGGCTTCGGTTAATCCCATATAGCGTGGCGCAAATGCAACGTCATCATATACATGGGGCGAAAAAAGTTGGTCATCGGGATTTTGAAATAGTAACCCGACATGTGCTCGAATATGACTGATATTTGCATCTTTCAGGGGCAGGTCACAAACTGAAATACTACCAGATGTCGCGCGTAAAATCCCGTTGAGTTGAAGCAATAGTGTCGATTTACCGCTACCATTCATGCCGACTAACGCCACTTTTTCACTTGGCGCAACTTGAAATGAGATATTCTGTAGGGCAAGATGCTGATCGGGATAGCGAAAGACTAAATCGTTAATCTCGATATGATATGGGGTTGCTTGCATGGTCTGGATTAAAGCCTCACGATAATCTGAATAATGATAGTTAGCATTATTGGAATGATAACCTGAATGATCATCCCTCGTGTTAAGGTTGGTATCTTCTGTTGCAGGAGTTGCCCGTTATATCCCCGTGCTAACATAGCAGCATAGACTCGTTCACTGCGCTCGTAGCTACGTAGAAACAGATTCCCGACCATACCGCCAGCTATTTTTGCACGCCATAAGATGCTCCCACCTGCTTTTGTGTTATCTTTCGTGCCACTGCGTGCCGCCCGTGCCTGTAGTAGGCGTTCTGTTTCTTCTTTGAGTGTAAAGAGATAACGATACATGAAACTGAGCGTCACAATCAGTGTAGATGGAACTCGTAAGCCACTTAATCCCCAGAGTATATCTGTGAAATCGGTGGTCAGTGCTAATACGAGAGCCGCCTGCATCGAAAGCCAACTCTTTAGCACAATTGCTATAAAACGGGCAAGACCATTATCGGTAACGGTCAATCCAGCTATCTGTAGAATAGGGTCTCCGGGAACCGTAAAACATAGTGTTATGGCTGCCAATGCAAAAGGTAGGGCTAATCCTGCCAGACGATTTATCCGCAATGCGCCAATTCCCGCGATTGTTGCGAGGCTACCTAAAATTGTCCAGAGCAGTGGATAAGCCACCCAACCATCAGGCGGTGTGATAACGATTCCGAAAATCATACACAAAACCATAATGAGCTTTAGACGTGGATCAAGCTTGTGGAGCAGGCTATTACCCGCTTCATAGCGTTGCAGAAATGTTGAATTCATATATCTTACCTAGCTGGATGTTACTCCATCAGTCGATTCTGCCACGGCAATTTGTTTCTTACCTGATAATCTTGCCATGCCAAAGCTCATACTAGCTACGATCAATACACCGATGACACCTGCGACAATTGTAGTAAAGGCTTCACTCTCAATGAATGGTACGGTGTAATCGGGCAAGATCGTATAAGTGGGGTCTTGCGCTTGTTCTATAAAACCCTGATCTTCGGCTACCCGTTCCAATCCATCAGGTTCGGAGCTGGCTAAGGGGGATATAAATGCCACTGCCAGCGCAATTGCCATCCCAGCCAGAATCCAACGTGAACTGGTATTATCAGATGTATTGTTATTGACTTCGATCAAATCGGGTCGTATCTGACGGACAAAGACAAGGGCTGCAACAGTAATCAACGCTTCGCCAACACCAATTAACGCATGAACCCCTGCCATCGCAGGCAATGCGATCTCAAGTGGCGATGTCCCTGATATGGATAATTGAAGTGCAGTGGCAATCGCTGCGACCATCACACCCGCCCATGCTCCAACCGCTGTGCCAACGACCTGTGATGTTGGCGTTCCGCGCATCAATTTGTTAATCCCGATATAGATTGAATAACCGACAATGCCACTAATGATCCCCATATTGACAATATTGAAACCCAATGCCAGTAATCCACCATCTTGGAATAGCAACGCCTGTACACCGATGACGCATGTCATAACAATGACCATTGCCCATGGACCGAGAAAGATTGCAACCAGCGTTGCACCCAGCAAATGCCCAGATGTTCCACCAGCAACGGGGAAATTTATCATTTGTGCTGCAAAGACAAATGCCGCTAAAATACCCATCATAGGTGTCTGACGATCACCAAACTGGTGCCGCGTTTGCCTCAAGGCATAAGCAAGGATTAGAATAAATAGAATCCAACCGACGATGGAGACAGGAATATCAAGGAAGCCATCTGGAATGTGCAATGCTAAAATTGGGGGTATCATCGTTGTCTGCTCCAGTTGTAAGTTTTTACAGTTGTAATTTTTTACATCTAGGATCAGATTATACTTACTAACAACGAAATTGCCAATGAACAGAAATAAAAACGGGAAAGTAAAAATGGATACAATTATGATCATGAATTGTCTTCGAGAAAAAGGTGAACGTCTCACTTTGCCACGCAGGTTGGTTATTGAGGCACTTGGACAAGCTCACACACACCAGACCATCAAGGATATTCAGCAATATATAAATGCCACATTGGATGGACAACCATTGAGCGAGACGACGATCTATCGTGTACTACAGTGGCTCAAAGAACTGGAAATCGTTTCACAATCTGATATGGGGCAGAATGGCATTGTCTATGCGCTAACGAGTAATCCCTATCATCATCACCTTGTTTGTTTGCGTTGTGGTATTACATTTACTGTCGAAGACGAACTATTTGCCTCGTTGCGTGAAAACCTGAATGCAAAATATGGCTTTGAAGCACGTATCGAACACATGGTAATCTACGGGCAATGTGAAAAATGTCATGATCAACCGACGCAAGAATGATATATGTGTGTCATAGACACAAAATCTGTTCCAATTGCGTCATGTCGAATGTGACCTTACCCGAAAATTTTATATGGCACAAGGTTTCCGTATCGTAGAAGAATTTGCGACTTTATAGGGCGAGTCGAATCCCTGCTTGTTGCTGATTAAGTCCCTCAACAATTTGTCGTTT
>CAYGTY010000072.1:0-26391 GCA_964352825.1 uncultured Anaerolineaceae bacterium | reverse complement strand
GAAAATCTCACATTAAGGTCAATAGATAGTAAATTAGGGAAATCAGGCGGTAAGTTTCATTCTACGCTGAAGCAAACACTGATTTGTACGGTTTACTTCAGGAATGATGCTTTCTGGCTAGCAAATCAATCAGATTGAGTAAAATTCGTACTAATACATTAGCGTAAACAGTCAAATATTTGCCTTAAAGTGCTTCACGAAAGGTAAATAGATGATTGAATCATGTGATTTTTACTTGTTTGTTTCACAGTAGATTTTTCAACTGAAGGGCACTGCCGCCCGTTTTCGTCCTTTTGCTATTCAATGACCTAGTCAAAAAATCGTTCCATTTCTATTCGTCTAAAGGATTCGATATATCCAGCTTGTTGAAATAATTCAAAGAGGCGATGGTTAACAGGAACATTTTCTATTTTAGTATCTTTTTGACTGTGCATTTTATGTACACTATGCAAAAGTGACAAAATAATTTCGTCGTATAGTTCAGGTGTCGCATCCATTACAAAGTAACCCATTTGAAATGAGGTGGAATGGAATACAACCCAACCATGTTGCTCAGCATTTACAATTAGCTTATAACCAAACAACTGCCCCTTTTTTAAGATAGATGACGTTTCATCTATCCATGATGCACCAGCAGGTCGATTATTATTCAGCAAATCTATAATCTGATGAAACGTAAGTGCAGTGATGATCGCATTAGGTAAAGGATTATGATGCTGCTGATGTCTAGGAGGACGGCGAACAATTGATAATTCACGCGTTTCTTGAAATCCGTATCGATGAAATAGATTATGTGCTGGCTCATTACCGCTAATTACTTCCAATTGTATACGGTCAACATGCTTTAGCTGTGCTTGATGAAATAAGGCGTCCATTAAAAAAATACCATTCCTACGCCCCCGACTATTTGGAATAACGCCCAGCCTTGTAATCCAAGCCCGATTATCTCGTAATCCCAGCATACCAATACCTGTAGCTGTTTTATCATAAAAAGACACAACAGAAGCTGATAAATCGACATCATATGCATCTACATACTCCCGCATACGATGCGCGCTCATTGGCATCGGTACAATATAATCAATCCGAGTTTGATTGTATATATCTGTCAGTTCTTCGTAAGAATACTGGCTAGCTGCAACAGCGACCTGTTCTTGTGCGCATGGATTAACATGCACATAATTGTCTTTGGGTTGGATTACCACGTGAATTGCTCCTAGCAATGGTTTTTTAAGAATGCCTCAATTTCACTGACAAAGGTCCGCGTATTGAGTGGTTTGGTTATGATCCCTTGACAACCATATGACTTCGCCATTCTCGTGGCTGTTGCCTCTGGCCAAGCAGTATGTGCAATAATGGGTACGCCCTTCAGATCATCTTGCTGATGCAATAATGCGATAACCGTTTGCCCATCCATATCAGGCAACCCAAGATCTGCTAGAATTAATACAGGTGGAGTCTCAAAAGCTTGCAAGAGTCCCGTTTCACCATCTTGGGCAATAATCACTTTATATCCAGCATGTACCAATATCTTTTCAACAAGTCGTGCATTTTGGTGATTATCCTCGATCACAAGAATTGTTTTCATCTTGAACATCCTCTTTATTTTGACAGAATGGAATCAACTGTCGATAAAAGCGTCTTCAAGGACAAGGGCTTAGCAATATATCCGTCACAACCTGCTTGCAAGAAGCGTTCTCGGTCTCCGTGCATTGCATTGGCTGTCAATGCAATAACAGGCGTTTGTGCGAGTTGTGGAATCGATTTTATGCGAGCGGTTGCTTCGAGTCCGTCAATATCAGGTAAATTAATATCCATTAGGATCAAATCGGGCAGTTCTTTAGTAGCAACAGCAACACCTGTAATACCATCACGGGCTTCGAGTGTTTCATAGCCACCGCTTTTTAGCATTTTACGAACAAGACGCATATTTTGAGGATTATCTTCAATATAGAGGATACGTGCGGACATATTATTTACTCTCCGGTCTTTTAGCTCTGAATTAAGATGTTATCAATTACAGTTGCAAAATGTTCACGATTAAAATTAGCTTTCTCAATATGTGTATGAATTTGCTCTCCTAATTCATTTAATTCATCATGTGTTAAGTCCTTAGCGGAAATAACAATAACAGGAATATCACACAAGTCTTGATTTGATGCCAATGCATCTAAAATCTCAAATCCACTCATATCAGGTAGAGCAAGATCCAGAATAATAAGGTCTGGATGATAGGTATAAATAGCTTTAAGACCTGTACGTCCAGTGAGAACACTCACAATGTGATAGTCTCCAATAGAATCTAAATACCGCTTTGTTAGTCGTAGGTCATTAGGATTATCTTCTACGATAACAATGGTTGGTAATCCATGATTGTTTGCCATATCATCATCCGAGTATGACAGTGGGCGTGGCATTGCTACGGAATCTATCGATGGTGGATTTATTTCAGTGTTATTGATTCCACCCAATAGATGCGTTACATGTTCTGTCAATTGGCGAGTATTAAACCCACCTTTTGTCCAAATCGATGACGTTCTTGATTCAAGAATTTCTCGGTCAGCAATCGTCAGTGTTTTGGCAGAGATAATAATTATCGGAATATTGACTGTTTTTTCATTACTTTGCACTTGTTCAACCAAGGTAAACCCATCCATATCAGGCATCGTGAGGTCGCAAATGATTAGGTCAGGTGTACGCTCTTGTATCATCTCTAAGGCATCAACACCGTTTTGTGCTTCAAAAATCCGATAGCTTTTATAACGTTGTAATAGACGGCGAATTAATCGACGATCATTCAAGTTATCATCAACAACCAAGATAGTTGTTACTTGTTCATCAAGATTATCGAAGGCAGCAGCGAGTTGTTGTTGCGAGTCTTGTTCTGTTGATTGCAGATTATTTTGATTGAGGTTGAGGTTAAGAATATATTGATCTCGTAGAACATGGCTTTCCACAGGGAATGTATGACCAGAGCAATTTAGCACAACCGATTCGCCATCTGCGATAGTGCCATCTTGAAGCAACTTTTCTAGCCCCGCAACAGCAGTCGCAGTTGCAGGTTCAACCGATATACCCGCAACAGCTGCAAATCGACGCATCGCATCAAAGGTATCCCCATCATCAATTGCGATCATCGCACCCTTGTTGGAAAGTACTGCTTCTCGTAATTGAACATAACTAAAACCGGGGTCGCCAGTTGCCAATACAGTAATCAGGGTTTTAGGTGTGACTGGACTCGCTTGTTCTTTACCTTCTGCAAATGCCTTTACCATTGGCGCACAACCTGCCGCTTGTACAATTGCGAGGCGAGGCATTTTATCAATAAAGCCCATTTGCAAAAGTTCGCTGAATCCTTTCCAAACACCTAAAGGACCAATGCCACCACTTACCGCTTGGATATACCAATCAGGACTAGCAAATTTATTAAAGCCTTTCATGACCAGACCCAATTGCTCAGCAATTTCGTAGGCTAGTGTCTTCATACTTTCTTTGCCAGGAATCGCCTTAGCACCATGATCCATATGGATACCTTTACGCTTTGCGAACTCACTAGCGACTTTCTTGGTTTCATCATATGTACCTGTGACTTTAATCACTTCAGCACCATACAAGACAGCTTCTCGCATCTTTTCTTCGGGTGCGACATCTGGCAAAAATAACCAGAGTTTGATACCAGCCCGCGCACAGTATGCAGCATAAGCAACAGCAGCATTACCAGTTGAGGCAAGAACACATTGTTTTACACCAGCTTGTTGCATCGCAGTGACAGACATTGCTGCTTGTCTATCTTTAAATGAGCTAGTAGGTCCTTGACGCTCATCCTTCATATAAATATGTTGATGATTGAATAACTTTTCATACTGATAGAGACGAATGAGTGAGGTATATCCCTCGCCCATCGAAATTTCTAAGTTTGGTTCAATTGGAAGCAATTCGGAAAATCGCCACAATGAATGTTGTCTTTGATGCAGACCTTGTCGCAATGTTTTTTGAATCTCATCATAATCATACTGTGCGTCAATCCACGCTGAGCCACAATTATCACACCTAGCGATTGTGACATCGCTAGGCATTTTATATCCACATTCGAGACATACAACTGCGTTAAAGTATGATTTCATAGTATCTAACTCGTTGCCAGTTGAGCTTGGTAAGCAGGTAGCTCTAGAATGAATGTTGTTCCGACACCATATTCACTTTCTACATAAATTTCACCTTCATGCAATGCAACCAGATGGCGTGTTATGGTTAATCCTAAACCTGTCCCATCCGCACGGCGGGTTGAAGACCCATCAACTTGACGGAATTGTTCAAAAATACTTGGTAATTCATCTTGTTTCATACCGATACCTGTATCACGTACTTCAATAAAGATGGTGGCATCATCTTTCATCCCAGTTGTAATCGTCACTTGACCTTCTTCTGTGAATTTCACAGCATTACTCATCAGATTCCAAACAATTTGCCGTAAACGAACAGAGTCTGCAAATATAGGTAATAGATCATCAACTTCGCTGTACTTCAAAACTACAGGTTTATCTTTAACAAGAATTTGCCCTGCGCGAGCAATTTCTTGGACAAATGGCGTTAACTCGATAGGTTGACGGTCAATGATGATTTTCCCAGATTCAATTTTCGCTAGGTCAAGAATATCGTTGATAATATTCAGGAGATGTTGACCACTACCATGAATTGCCATCAAGTCTTCTTCCATATCCTCGGTGATTTCACCATCAACACCATCTAGCATCACTTCTGAGTAGCCAATAATTGAGTTCAATGGGGTACGTAATTCATGACTCATATTCGCTAAGAATTCTGATTTCAGGCGATCTGCTTCTCGTGCTTGAGTAAATGAGCGTGCATTCTCTACCGCTACCGCGATTTGTGCAGCAAGCGTCGTTTTAATCTGTATGTCTTCTTCATCAAAACGATCACGAATACTTGCTTGTACATCGAGAACACCAACCAATCGATCACCAACAATCATAGGGATCGCCATTTCTGACAAGGTATGTGGCAGTAGTGGATTGGGAAGATGGTTTGGATTTTGGGTAACATCGTTAACAATGACACCTTCGTGAGTCCTTGCTGCTGTTGCGACAAGACTATCTTGACGATTGAGTGGAATACTGTGTCCTCTTTCCGCCATTTGACGACCTGCATCACCAGCACCAGCAGCTAGAACTAGATTTTCACCCTCTTCATCCATTAAATAAATATGAGCATGATAGAGACTAAAACGCTCTTTAGTGAGGTCAGAAACACGTTGTAAAAGGTCACCAATGTCAAGATTTGTCGTCGCTTCTGCACTCACTTGTGCCACAGTTTCTAACTCAACAGCGCGTTTCTGGACAAGTGCATCTTGTGCTTTACGAGCTGTAATATCAGTACGAATCGCGATATATTGGACAGGTTTGGATCGTTCATCGAGCATTGGTACAATCGTCGTTTCGACCCAGTAATATGACCCATCTTTGGCACGGTTTTTAATTTCACCTTTCCAGACTTGCCCATTGGCAATTGTCACCCAAATATCACGAATAAATTCTTTAGGGTGATAACCTGAGTTCAAAATACGATGATCTTGACCGATGAGTTCTTCACGAGGATATTTAGAAATTTCGACAAATTTGTCATTCACATAGGTAATCGTACCGCGTACATCGGTAATAGCAACAATCGCATGTTGATCCAGTGCATATCGAATATCATCAACTTGTTTAAGTGCATCTTGTGATGCTTGATACGTACGCGCATTATTTACAGCCGTTGCAACCTGTGAAGTGAGCATTGTCTTAATTCGAATATCTTCATCAGTAAAGCGGTCATAAGTATCTGCCTGTACATCCAATACACCAATCAATTCTGTACCCGCGATAATTGGAATTGCCATTTCAGATAAAGTATTGGGTAACAAGGGATTCGGTAGATGGTTTGGATTTTGGGTAACATCGTTAACAATAACACCTTCGCGGGTGCGGGCAGCAGTTGCTACAAGACTATCCACACGATCATATGGGATACTATGCCCTTTCGCTACCATCGCTCGACCTGCTTCATCAGCACCAGCAGCGAGAACAAGATTTTCACCATCACCATCTAATAGATAAATGTGGGCATGATAAAGATCAAAACGTTCTTTAGTAAGATCAGCAACATCTTGCAATATGATATCAAGATCAAGATTTTCAGAAACTTCTGCACTGACATCAGCAACTGTTTCGAGTTCAACAGCACGTTTTTGAACAAGTTCTTCTTGCGCCTTGCGGGCTGTAATATCAGTACGAATGGCGATATATTGAACAGGTTTATTAGCTGCATTCAAGAGGGGGACAATTGTTGTATCAACCCAATAATAAGATCCATCTTTGGCGCGGTTTTTAATCTCACCCTTCCAGACTTGCCCATTAGCAATTGTCACCCAAATATCGCGGATGAATTCTTTTGGATGATAACCTGAATTCAAGATACGATGATCTTGCCCGATGAGTTCTTCACGAGAATATTTAGAAATTTCGACAAACTTTTCATTGACGAAGGTAATTATCCCTCGAACATCAGTGATCGCGACAATGGAGTGTTGATCAAGTGCATAACGGATGTCATCAACTTGTTTCAGAGCTTCCTGTGTTGCTTCAAAGGCACGTGCATTTTCGATAGCAACAGCAATTTGTGAGGCAAGTGTCGTTTTTACCCGAATATCATCATCAGAGAAGCGATCGATAACGTCAGCCTGAACATCGAGAACACCAACAAGATGATCTCGTACAATCATAGGGATCGCCATTTCGGATAAAGTATTGGGCAATAAAGGATTCGGTAAGTGATTCGGAGCTTGGGTTACATCATTTACAATAATACCCTCACGAATACGGGAGGCGGTTGCCACAACACTATCCTGGCGATTGAATGGGATACTATGACCTTTTGCTACCATTTCGCGACCTGCTTCACCAGCACCAGCAACGAGGACTAGATTTTCACCTTCACCATCTAGTAAATAAATATGGGCATGATAAAGATTGAAACTATCCCGTGTCAAATTCGCTACATAATCCAACAATTCATCTAGTTCAAGGATACTGGAAATATGTTTAGAAACATCAGCCGCGATTTCAAGATCTTGTGTTCTGCGTTCAACACGAGATTCAAGTTCCTGTAATGTCTGACGAAGTTGACCTGTCATATGATCAAAAGCATTGACAATATTTGTTTCAGATAGGTTTTGAACTGGTGTCGCAGTATTCATAGTTACCTCACAAGAATATCGATTTATGTAAATTTCAATTAATCACAGCATAGTTTTAATTAAGCTTTTATGTTTTTCTCACCTCATTGTTAACTATTTATCATTATAACCTTAACTGTTAATCTGATAATTAAGGATTATGAAACAGATTTTGTATTAGTGAATAATAAATTTCGGTTAACAATAAATTTTTACGATGAACACCATAACAAAATTAATGATTGCGGTTTTCTTATTTTGTTCATCCCACCTAGATGGTATATATTAGAGTATTCATTATTAGATAAAGTGATACATTATTATGGTAACACTCCAACTTGGTAAAGTAAGCGCAGCATCAGGTACAAAAGCACGAGGGTTTTTAGATGTCCCAACTACATCAGCACGGATGCCCTTTACGCTTATCAATGGTAAAAACGAAGGACCGACACTCTTAATTACTGCTGGCGTACACGGTGGAGAGTATCCCCCGATTGAGGCGGCTATTCGTTTGGCGAATCAGCTTGACCCAGCAGATATGGCTGGACAAGTCATAGTCGTATCAATTGTCAGTCTGGATTCCTTCCATGCGCGTCAGATGTTTCTTGTCCCTGCGGATGGGAAAAATTTGAATCGCCAATTTCCGGGGAAAGCACTCGGAACAGTCTCCGAACGCATCGCTCATACTTTAATGACAGAGGTCGTTTCAAAAGCCGATGCTTGGATAGATTTACACTGTGGCGATATTCATGAGGGTTTAGTCCCATTTGTGGCATATTTTGAAGCCGAAGACTCTGCGGTTAATGCAAAAACGCGCGACATGTTAGAAGTGTTTGGCATTGAATACGTCGCCAGACCTGGGAAGCTCCCCGGAACATCAACGGCAGCAGCAGCGGCACTTGGTATTCCATGTATACTCGCAGAAGCAGGACATCTCGCAGAACTTGATGAGGAAAACACAGAAATTCTGTTAAATGGATGCTTAAATGTAGCTCGCTATTTCAATATTTTGTCGGGAGATGCTGAAAGACAAGCATTAACCGAATTTAAGGATTGGCCTTGGTTGCGTGCAGAACAGACTGGATGTTGGTATCCAATGGTCGAATTAGGAGCAATCGCAGAAGAAGGTCAACTTGTTGGTGTCATCAAAGATTATTTTGGAGAAGTGCTTGCAGAGTATCACTCACCTGTTCGTGGAATTGTGATTCTCCTCTTTGCATCCTTGGCAGTGAACGAGGGCGATCCATTAGCGGGTATCGCAGTCAAATAATAGGTAACTCCACGATGGGTAAAATCCAATAAAGATACAGTCAGAGGATTTTACCCGTTTGCTATAGAGCTTAAGCCATTAGGGCTTCTTCAACACGATCTAGCCATTCATGGGTGAGTAATTTAAAAAGAGCATCTTGTTCAATATAAAGACCATGCCCTGCTCGGTCTAAAGCTACATAAGTAGCGCGTGGATAATTCTGAGAAACCCCAAATGCTTCAGCGTATCCAGCAGTTGAATCTTGTCGTCCTGTTAGCACCAAAGCAGGTTTTTCAAAAAGAGTATTCATATCACGTACATCAAATGAAAAACTATAATTTTCAGGTTGACGCAATTGTCCTAAAAATTCAGCGTCACCTCGTCCTAAAGAATTACCAAATTCACTCAATATGCGCCCAATAACAGGTTTTGTTTGAACAACTGTATTTCCTAAGATGATCGGTTCTGCACCTTCAGGTATCATCGCAACAGCTTCTTCATCGTAAGCTAATACAATATGTTCAGGTAAATCACGGTCTTTATCATCAGGGCTGACAACAGGTGCCATCAGCATCAGCCCATCAACTGGGTCAGGGTTTTGTAGAACCATTCCCTGTGCGATGTATCCACCATAAGAGAAGCCAGCTATTGTGAAACTCTGATTAGGTATAATCATCTCAGTGAATTCACGCATCACACGCAAAATATCATCAGAATTTGTTACATTTGGATGTGCAGGAGAACGACCCATCCCCGGCATATCAGGATAAATGCGCTGGAATCCTGAGCGATTTTCAAATATAGGTTCAAATGCACCTAACATAACCTCATGGTCTAAGGGAAAACCATGTAATATAAGGAGTGGTCGACCTTCACCACGCGTTTCATAATGAATCTCAACACCATTTACTATAATAGTCATTAGATTACTTTCATCTCTTTGTGCTTTAACTTGCGAAAATAAATTCCCCATACTGAGCATCAATGCCCCAGCCCCGACACCTTTCAGTAAATCCCGACGTGATAACTGATAATCTGACATATAAAACCTCCACAAACTGATTAAACGATAAGTGTTGTGAATATGTGTGAGGTATCATGACAATGATGGTGGTAGAGATTGTAGAATTTTCTGAACAGGGAATTGAATCTCAGCAATCGCCTCATGTTCGTGTTCAACAAAGGGAAATTGATAGAACACTTCACGCCCAGAGCCAGTAAATTGAAACCCGTTGGCATTCACCCAATCCCCCAAAGCACTATAATTGCCATGTCCTAAGCTGGGTCTTCCAACACGGACTAAGGTCAGCATATATTCAACAGGTGGCAACTTGCGTAGTGTCATATCTAGCTGGCTGGCAACAATATCTCGGTTATCGACATCATCAGCTACAAGAAAACCGACTTCCATATCCAAGTTTTCATCTTCCCATACATCTGAATGGATAATCACCATCATATGACCAAGACTGACTTTACCAATTTGTGCTGGTAGTCGTTTATGTATGTCAGCCCCGAAAAGTTGAACATGATATAAACTAGGGAATGTTTTGCGAATGGATAAGTAGCGTTGTGCAGGTATCGACTTGAGAACGATGTCATAATTTTCTAGTTTGCCATCTCTATCAATTTGTTCGATGCGGGATTCGATATACCGAAAGCGTGCCATCTCATCCAACAGTGTTTGCTCAACCTGTGCCTTTCTCAAAGTCAGCATTCCCCGTATTTCCTCTGATGAAATATTATCATTCAGCAAGCGTTTGATTTGTTCGAGTGACAAGCCTAATTCTTTAAGTGCCAATATACGATTGAGGTGTCGTAATTGTTCAGCAGTGTAATATCGATACCCTGATTGCGGGTCGGTATATTGAGGCTTTAGCAAACCTCGCTTATCATAATACCGTAACAACCGCCCCGACACTTGCGCAATTTTAGAAAATTCACCGATTTGAAACATGATATTTTTACTCACATAGTCAACAACAACTTAAGCCTACAGTTTGACGCTAGGTCAAAGTCAAGAAATTAGTTTTAGACTCTGCTATATACCAGCTATACCATCAAATACACTTGCCCACACCCCCAGTTTCTGGGGGGTACTCGGAGAAAATAATCTATTACCCTATATATGTAGTGAACGATAGTTCTTACTGTATAGCAAATACAGAAACAGTATCCACATAAATGATACAGGGGCTGTTAGCTTAGGCACTACTTAAAGAAAAAATATTTAGATAGAAAGAGGCAAGCTCATGAGCGGTTTACACATTGATTTTGATAATTTAGATTCCCCACTTCCAGTAGAAATCCCGATTGGACCCGCCGAGCAAGCGTTAAATAAGCATATCGGGGATAACCCGCCGCGTAGTGTCAATTGTTTCGACCTACTTGACGAAGCAACACAAGCTGTCATTATCACGGAAGCAACCGATATTTATACACGGATGTCCGACGATACCGCTTATCTTATGGAATATGGTCAAGAATCTGTTGATAGCATGAATGCGTTAATTGACCATATGTTTAGCGACATTAACCCTGTTGAAATTCCTGAGATAACGGATTTAATGAACAATCTCACCAGCGAGATGGGTACATTGCATGAAAAATATAATATTCAAAACCCAAAAATCCTGAAAGCTATTGAGAAAGCAGTTGAGGGTAAAGGTCGGTTTTTATGGTCAAAAGCCGATAACCATGTCCAAGGGATGTTATACGATGCACGCCATACCAAAGGCAAAATTGATGTTGTTCATGCTGAGTTACTCGCTAAAAAACAACATATGTTGAAAAATGCTTCGATGTATGACCGTCTCTATAAAATGAATCAAATTGAAATCCTCAAGATGATTCGCGTTATTGCAACACTAGAGCAAGTTCGTATCTTAGCAGAAAAAGATATGCGTGAGATAACAACAGACCCTGATGTTATCAGTTCTGGGGAGTCGAATGAAAAAGTTGGCGAAATATCAGACTTCCTCAGGTTAATCGACTTACAAATCAATGCTTTCAAGGAACGCTTGATTTATGGTTGGACAACAGGGCCTGATATTCGTCGTAGCCGTCATGCCGTTGTCGCTCTTGCTCATAGCATCAATAGTCTGATGAAATTAACTGTGCCAACAATGCAGGGAACTGTCTTAAAGTGGATTTTATTAGTTGAAGCAAAACAAGCTGCCCAACTTAAGGGGATTGTTGCTAACGCTGCCAATATGTGGAATATCGCCGGCGCAGAAGCATCTGCCGAAGCCATTCCAGAAATTACACGAGCAGCACTAGCACCTGTTATCACAGATGAAACAATAGACCGCATTGCAGAGTTAGCAGGTATACAAGCAGAGAAGCTACTAGACGTTTATAACGAGGTCAATCAACAACAACAAGCATCCAACGATGCCATGTACAGAACACGTTTAGCACTTCAAAAATCCAATATCGAATTGGCAGAAGTTGCAGTCGACGATGATTTGATTGCGCGTACAAAACGGCTTTCATAATTCAATATATGATAGAAGATGGGCATCACTTGTCTTTCTTCTATCAATCCCCTTTTAACACACCCATCAAACGCTCATAGGCATCATTGATTATTTTCATCTTTTCGGTTGTATCAAGATTGGGGTTTAAGTCGGGATGAAACAAGCGTGCCAGACGATGATAAGCGTGTTTTACAGCATGAGCATCAGCAGAATAGGGTAACTCGAATATATCAAAATACGGGGCAAGTGTGGGTTTAAGAAAATTAAGTTTTCGGGTCTTATCACGCTCACTATTGAGGAAGCCAGCAAGTTTCCATATCGTCCGTCCTAAACGCATATCCAAACAGCCAAGTGTCTCGTAATCTATATCATCACCAAAGTTAATATAACGTCGCTTGCCCTGCCCCTGAAAGTAAACAGGGAAAAAGTGTGCATTCCGCCCCATCACATTAAAGCCATAGAGCTTGCTTCCATGCAACTGTACCAAGAGGCGCATCCAATCATCAATCACATAATATTGATTTTCAGGAGGTAACATCAAATCGCACCAGAAGAAGTAAAGCGTATAAATATCTTTTTCAGTATTATCCTGAAGATTATATCGGATTTCCATTGGGGTAATGGAGCTATCAATGAGGTAGAGCATAATCTTGTGACCTGATATCAACTCAAGTAAAACAATATCACTACCGTCTTCTAGAACATCAGCAACGACACCTGAATGATATAAACGATCAACTAGAAAATGCCCTGCATTTTGTGTATCGAATCGCATGATTCACTTGTCAATAATTCAACTAACAATAAAACTACAGACCTTTAAACTCGCGATACCATTCCCAAGTCTTATATAAGCCATCTTTCACAGAGATAGATGGCGCAAAACCCAAGAGTTCGCGAGCTTTAGTATTATCACAATAGGTAATAGGTGGGTCACTTAATGGTGTTGGGACATTCACTTTATTAATCGATTGACCAGCATATTCTTCGATAATCTCAACAAAATCAATCAGCGAAATCGGTGAGCCACAGCCCAGATTGATAATTTCATAACCCAATGGCTTATCTAAAGCAGCGATCACACCACGCACGGTATCCTCAATATATGTCCAATCGCGATGAATATCCCCACTATTAAACAGTTTAATGACTTCACCTGTTTGGGTCGCTTCCATCAATTTCCACGGCATCATATCAGGTCGTCCTGATGGACCGTAAACATTAAAGAAACGAAGCACCGTGACATTCATATCCACCAAATTATTATAGGTATATGCCAACATTTCCGCAGCACGCTTGCTAGCAGGATATGCCGCTAATGGGCGGTCAGCAGTATCAGTTTCAATGAAGGGTAGAATCTCTGTTTTACCATAGACTGATGATGTTGAGGCAATCACGAATTGTTTGATATTTTGTGCTTTACCAGCTTCAAGCAGATTCATTGTGCCTGTCAGGTTGACATCCATATATAAGCGTGTTTGGTCAACACTGGATCGTACCCCTGCCATCGCAGCGAGGTGCGCCACATGTGTGATGCCCTGTTCAGAAAATATCTTATCGACCAGTTCCACATCGCGAATGTCACCTTCAAATAAGGTAAATTTATCATAGGTGCTTAGGCGTTCAATATTCCGCCTCTTTATCGCAGGGTCATAATAATCATTAAAGTTATCAATCACAGCAACTGTTTCGCCACGTTCTAGCAATTGCTGAGCAACATGACTACCGACAAACCCTGCCCCACCTGTTATTAAATACGCCATACTTTATCCTTAAACACATGAAAGTCTGCTAACTATACAATATTCTACAAAATATTCCTTAGTGACTTCATGAATCGACCCGTAGAATTTATGAGATATAAAAATGAGGTCAATATTGAGGCGATTTAGGGGTAAAAACAAACAGGCAGAACAACTCTGCCCGTTAATGTATGAGATTTCGATTGTTAATTACGATGTAATGTCAACACCTTCAGCATGATCATTCGCAGTTTCGGTGTGAACGACTTCAAGTTTTACTTTAGCGACAAACGCCACAATCACAGCAAGTATCGTCATATATGGCATCCAGAATGTCATTACCCCACCCACGATAATAGCTGGCATCAATGGTACATCTAGCACGCTTTCATTTTCTCGACTAATGACAAGGCGACGAACTTTGCCTTCTTCAACCAGTTCTTTGACACGATTTACAGCTTCGCCACCGAACTCTTCAAAGTCTTTATCCCATTGTGGTTGATCGTTTTTGGATTGTGTTTGTTCTTGATTCATGATTTAGACTCCCCGTCTTATTGTTTATGTTATTACTTCTTATACGCGTGATTATGGTCTAGGGTCGCGAAATAACTCATAAAAAACTTATATATAAGGGGGTCAAATTGATTTTGTTTGCTTCTATATGTCCTATAATATCAAGTGTCATTGAATCTAAATAAAAATAGTCAGCTTTTCAAAGTCTTCTTTGAGAACATCTTTCTTGCTGGGGTTGTAGAGTACCATTGCAGGATGATACATGGGCATGACATGCAAATCGCCATAGTGCGCTTCTGTCTTGATGAGCTTGCCATGTAGCTGGCTTATTTTGCCTCGTTTTTCTGGTAAGTCGAACTTTTTTAGAATATAGGTCATCGAGAAGCGTCCAAGTGTCACAATTACACGCGGTTGGATAATCTCAATCAGACGATCTAAATAAATACCATAATAATCAAGTTCATCAGGGTTTGGGTCGCGGTTATCAGGGGTGCGATCCAACAAGATATTTGTCATAAAGACATCATCACGCGATAGTTCAATTGTCAGCAATAATTCATCTAGGACTTTACCTGATGGACCAACAAATGGTTTACCCGATTGGGCTTCTCGTTCCCCTGGGGATTCACCCACAATCATAATGTTGGCATCAGCATAGCCCTCACCCAACACAGGGTAATAGCGTTGCTGTGTGCGATAAGCGTATAAGGGCGAGTCTTTGGCATTAATTAAGTCCATACGAGCTTCTTTGAGCTTAGTCTCTTTTTGTGCCAAAACAGCAGGGTTAGCTTTACGTTTAAAGCTGGGATGTGAGGGAAGTAAATCACGCATAAATTTGACGAGGTCTTCAACATCACTGGCAAAACGACTATGTGATAATGTGAGGGCATTACGGCGACTCAATGTTTGAATCGCTTCGGGTAATGTATTGGGGTTTGGCATCTTTGCCCCGCCCACCAAAATGGGAATTACAACCTTATTTTGTTTGAGGGCTGTCTCGATTTCGATACGGACAAAGTCATTCCATTCATGTAAACGGAGTTCGCCTGATTCATTTTTAAGCTTTCCCCAATGAGGTCCTATCATCGCAAGGAAAATATCACACTCCGAGACGGCGTTCTCTAACACTTGAACAAAGTCCGCACCCGGTTCGATGTTTTGCACATCCATAAAAATATCATGGGGTTTAAATTGCTTGAGCAAGTGGTCGTATAACCGCCCGACATAGCCTTCTGTATCTTGCCGACGGTAATTAATGAAGATGCGACTCATGGGTGGTTATTCTCCCTATCTTGTATGCCTTATGAAATCGACAATAAAATGGATTCAAGTTCTTGATATGACTCTATCCGCACAATTCGGTTTCTGATTTTAACAGAGCCGTCTTCATCCAGTTTATACTTTGAGATTTGTCCTCTTAGCTCCATCACGGCTGGCTTTTCTGGTAATCGGGTTGTCTCTAATGAGAGTTGGGCGTGACGTAAAGCTATCTTTGCACGCTCAGCACGGCTTGGCTCAGGTAATGTTTCGCCTGTTTGGAGATAATGAGCGATATGCTTAAAAATCCACGGACGACCTAATGCACCACGTCCCACCATCACACCATCACAACCAGTTCGCTCCATCATCCGCAAGGCATCTGCCCCAGAGTGAACATCACCATTCCCGATGATTGGCATTGTCGTAGTAATTTGTTTGACATCCCGTATTACATCCCAATCTGCATCGCCTGTATGTCCTTGTTTAGCGAAACGGGCATGAACAGCCACCGCTTTTGCACCAACGTCTTCTGCCGCCTTTGCAAAGGGAACAGCCGTGACCACACCATCCTCAAAACCACTACGGACTTTCACAGTGACGGGTACGTTAACCGCTTTTACAACCGCATCGACCACAGCGGTCGCCGTCTTCACATCGCGTAAAAGAGCAACTCCCCCACCCTTCTTAGCTACTTTTGGTACCCAACACCCCATGTTAATATCTACAATATCAGCACCATAATCAACAACCACTCGCGCCGACTCTGCAACAATTTCAGGGTCACTGCCAAATAGCTGAACCGCAAAGGGACTTTCATGCTCGCGCCAGTCAAAATGCTGTATGGCACGATTACGCGAATTTTTGACGATGTTGCTACTAATCAACTCTGTGCAGACTAAACCACAGCCCCCTAATTCGCGACATAATGTCCGCAGAGCATAATTTGTATGCCCTGCCATTGGTGCAAGTGTGATAGGTATATCAATCGTTATATCACCTATTTTCATGGGTTTTAAAGCGGTTTTAGCTGTATTTATCATGATATGTTGTCTGCTTTCTCCTACTTCATACTACAAAACAAGTTCAGCCATAAAGCGTACTGTCTCGACATCAAATGCAGTGATATTCATTGTGGTAATTGGACTATCTTTCCAAAGCTGTACACGGTCTTTGATGCGTTCTTTAGACCCCACCAAGGCTACAGAATCCACTAAATCGTTAGGTACTGCCATGACAGCCTCACCTTTATTTCCTTGCAGATAGGCATTCTGGATAACCTCAGCTTCAGCTTCAAAGCCATAACGGCAAGCTAAATCATAATAGAAGTTTTTGCCCTTCGCACCCATGCCACCAATATATAGGGCTAGCATCGGCTTAATCTGATTATATGCCATCTCTACATTGTCTTCGATAATGACGGTTACAGAGGGTGCAATATCAAAGTTATCAAGGCTTTTGCCCTGCCCTGCTTTCGCAAATCCAGCATCAATATACTGCTTATAGGTTTCGTCATAAGCATCAGGCGAGAAGAAAATAGGCAACCAACCATCAGCAATTTCGGCTGTTAAAGTCACATTCTTAGGACCAATTGAAGCCAAATAAATCGGCAAATCAGAGCGACCATGAATAATGCTTTTAAGGGGTTTACCTAATCCTGTTGCATCTGATTCTGCATATGGGATTTGATAATGTTCACCATCATGCACGAGGTGTTCTTCACGAGCTAAAATTTTACGCAAAATCTCTACATACTCACGCGATTTACCCAAAGGCTTTCCGTAGGCTTGTCCGTGCCAACCCTCTACGACTTGCGGACCTGATAACCCTAAGCCCAAGAGCATTCTCCCACCTGATAATTGGTCGAGGGTAATCGCTGTCATCGCGGTCATCGCAGGGGTACGAGCAGGCATTTGCATAATCGCTGTGCCGAGTTTAATCTGCTTAGTTAATGCCCCAATCCACGCAAGAGGGGTAATTGAATCTGACCCATAAGCCTCAGAAGTCCATACAGAATAATACCCTAGCTTATCCGCCTCTAGAATCAAATCCATCGGTAACTCAATTTTTGCACCTGAATAACCCACCATTAAACCTAAGCGCATCATAAACTCCATTCTGATAAAAAAATAATTGTTATAAGGCAGTGTCGCACAAGCCTACAAAGGGTGCAAGCATCTATAATAATGTACTTATGGGCAACGGATTGGACGGTCAGGATTATCATTTATATTCAACGGTAAGCCAAAATATAATGAGGGGTCAAGCGTGTTATCCAATATCGCTTCATTTAAGAAAATATCATCACTATCAGACTGCACAATACTAAAATGTAAGTGCATCCCAATCGGCGGACCTGTCCCACTAAATGTCCCTTGATAGCCAAGTAATGTTCCTTGTCCGACCCATTGGTTACTTGTACCAGCAGGAAAATCATCCACAATAAACGATTGTGAACCGTCCCCATTTGCCATATGCGTATAGTATGTCCAAATCGTGCGCCCTGTTTGTAGAGGGTCGTCATGACGAATAATCACTGTTGATTTCCAGTCACTTAAACGCGTCAGGTAGCCATCATAAGCCGCATAGTTCGGTACTGTTCCAACCTCTCCATCACCAAAAATATCAATTCCTGTATGACGACGTAATGGATTATAGGGTCGTGCTGGGTCAGACCATAACAAACCAATAAATCCCTCAGATGGCATAATGAAAGGCGCGCCATCACAAGCAACCCCACCGTCAGTAGTCAGTTCAGAGCGCATGATAGGAAGCATAAACCAATCACGAATATATGAATTACTATCGGAGTCCTGACGATACCAGACAATAAATACAACACCTACCAACACAATGATAACGATAATACCCATCAACAGCTTCAAAAAACGCGCCATACACCATCCTATATATTAAGCGAAATCGCACTCACCATAATCTATTTTGAAAGCATCGAAAATGGTTAAATACCACCCCTACCCTCTTAAAGAAAAAAGCCCCAAGTCGTTTGACCTGAGGCTTTTTGATTTTTAGATTGAAGTGTGTTCCCAGATGAGAACGCCTTCCCGATTAGTTTTGTGGCAGATTAATTTCCACATTCACTGCACATACAACTTCCCCGTCTTTTTCTGCTGCAATGTAGAGGAGGAACTTACCATCATCACCCGCCCAAGCCTGAGCTTGTGTAACTGATAGTGAATTATTATCTCCTAAGAAGACGTATGGTGCACTGTTTTCATCATCAACCAGTTGTTCATCAACATAGTAACGAACACGGCTTGGTTTATATCCATCTGTAAAATTGGATGTAATTACGACAGAATCGGTAATTATGTAAGATAGACCTTGTTCAGGTACAAGCGTGTCGCCAATAGTCACAACCATTGGACAAGAGGTTGATACGGGTTCAACTACAGGTTCTGGTGCATCTACTAGGATTGTTTCTTCTGCAAAACAACCATCTTTACTGTATGCACGGATAACCAATGTACCATCTTCAGTTGGTAACCATGTACGATTATCACCCATAAAGTAGTATGGATTCGCACTCTCTGTATGAACCTTCTGACCGTTCCACAAGTATTCAACCTTTTTCGGATTACTTGTGAAGGATGATTTGATGTAGACAGGTTCTGTTACAGTCAAGCTACCGTCTACGTCTGACCATGTTGAATTATCTGTAGAGGATTCAGTTGTCCAAGCATAGTCGGCATTACATTCTTCATCAGGTCCAGCGCAATCATTATCGTTATTGATATGTTTTGCACTGAGAAGGCGAACACCGTATGTGTTGCCGTATGGACCCCAGTTATTCGTATTGAATTGTGGGAGTACCAATGGTGGCAAATCTGCATTAGCTTGGTCATACTGTTCATAGATACCATAGTGGCTTGCATCGTAGAACAAGTCCAATTGGGTTGCACATGCTGGCGCAGTCACAATGAGTTCGATTGTTTCACCAGGACCAACAATGTTACCAACTGGATCATCACCAGAACCCCAGCCATCAACATCAGATTCAGGGTCACTATCGAACAAGACTTGTTCACTTAGGTTACCGCCATTGTGTTTTTCATATGCAGCCATGCCGACTTCATATACACAATGTTCGGAGCTATTGGTGACAACACCACGCCAGACACTTGTGCCGTCGACATTATCTTCAACAAACTGAATATTGCCGCGTAAGTGTGCTTCTGGGTCAAGATCAAGTTCACAGAGGTCAACAACGTCGGTGCTATGATCATCTTCGTTGTTTGAATCATCTTCATCTTCTGAGAGTTCAGGGTCGATGCGAGCCGTGTTTTCGACAACGCCAACTTCGGTTGTTTGAACAACGACGGTTGCAGTTACGCTTTCGGATACTTCGAGTATACCAATGTCACAAGTTAGAACACCGTCTTCAACCGAGCATGTTGCATCAGCATCGCCAGCAACTTCACCTTCTGATGTACTCTTCACCCAACTTACACTGACGAAGTCTGCATTCGTTGGTAAGTAATCTGTGATGATTGTACCCTCATCGAGCAATAGACCTGTAGCATCAGGACCATTATTTGTACCAACGATAGTGAATGCAATTTCTTCACCAAGATTCACTTGTTCAGGACCTGTCTTTTCTAGTTCAAGGTCAGATTCCAGCAAGTTACAGAAGTTTGTCACTGTACCATGATTCTTATGTCCGCGAATGAGACGTTTCGATGGTGAGTCATTATATCTATCACCATATTCACCGAATTCGCCACTCTTGAAGTATGGAAGAATCAACGGGACTTGGTCGAATTCAGCATCATCGCTAGCATCGAATCCATAGATCATTTCTTGTTCATTAGCATCAAAGAAGACATCAACTTGTGCTGCACAGTCTGGAATATTCACTGTGAGTTCACGACTTTCACCGGGTTCAAGGATGATACCTTCAACACCTTCTGGATTGTCATTGTCTTCACCACGATAGGCTTTTACGTCTTCAACATCACTTGGTGGATCTTGTGGCAACCAGTCATGGAGAACTTGTTTTTCGAGGCTAGTATCTTCAACCATTTCGTAGGATGCCATACCAACTTCGTAATCACAGTATTCAGAATGATTGGTAACTGTTGTTGTTGCTGTACCTGCTTCATAATCATAGACAAATGATGTACTTTTCAGGTGAGCGCGTGGATCACGATTTTCGTATGTACAACTTGGTGGTGGGTCACAAAGTTCATCGACAACCACGTCATCAAGGAAGATACCGAAGCTATTTGCACTACCATCATCACTGAAGGAGATAACAGTTTCTTCGCTATCAGCCACAACATCGAATGTGTATTGTGTCCAGTCTTTGTTGGCTTCTACGCTTGTGATAAGAGCTTCGCTACCCCAATTTACGCTGAATGCCATAGAGCCTTTGTTGCTTGTACGGCTACGTACCCAGAAACTGAAGCTATAGTGTTTACCCGGTGTTGTATCAATCGTTTGTGAGATTGTTACAGTCACATTTTCTGCACCTGAGCCACCACTCGGTCCTTGGCAATCAGAGTCAAGTTCTGCATATTGATTACCATCAACAGGTGTTGCAAGACCTAGTTCTTTCTTCTGGAGTTCCAGTACGGAAACACCAACATAGTTAGATGCGGAATCACAAGCATTTGCATTGTTCCACTCAACATCCCACCCAGGAACTTGTTCACTTGAGAAAACATCCCAGTTCTTGTTACTTGGGTTACCTGTTACACCATTATCTTGGCGAACAACGGGTTTTTCAAATGATCCGTTTTCAACTAAGTTGAAGAGCGCATCACATTGTGGTGGTTCTTCTGGATCATCGGGTTCATCAAATGTGATACAGCTAGCCATATCACCCCATTGAACATCGAATGCTTCACCATATTCAAAGGCTGAGAATGCGGTTGAGGAGTTACCATCTGTGCGAACAAATGCGTTTTGACCGCGTGATGCGTATACAAACTGTCCACGACCAGAATCTTCAATGGTCATACCGTTCATTTCAGCTTTGCTAGCAACAGTTGCCACGATCGTCATTGTATCTAGATCGACTTCGTAGATTTTGTTGGTTGAACGGGTTGCAAGATAGAATGTTCCATCAGCACCAAATGCGATATCCGCACCATTGATGTTGATTTTCTGACCATCAAGTTTAACTTCGCCAATGGCTGTTGCGGTTGCATCAACCAAGGCATTGGATAGGTCAATTATGTAAATCTGATCGGTACTTTGGCTACTAATATATAGTAAGCCTGTTTCTGGATGGAGAGCAGCTTGAGTTACACCGCTAACCCCAACAGAACCTGCATCGGTCATTGTGTTGGTTGCTACATCGTAGATACCCAAGCGGTGTGGAGATTTATTCTCAATGAAGTAAACCGTAGACCCATCTGCAGATGCTGCAATGTGGGAATCACCCCAGCCTGTTGCACCATCAATGAGGTACATTTCAGCATTTCCTGTAGTTGTATTGAGATATACGTTATATAGGAAGGACTGATTGAGTTTATCTGGATTATGGCTGTAGAGCAACATATCACAGGTATCGTATGGTGGTGGCGGCGGTGGTGGTGGTTCTGAGGGTTCACAAGTCAAACCATCAAGATCATAACCATCAGGTGTTGTACTACCACTGTCTGTGATTTTTACTTGGCTGACCCATTCGAGTCCAGTTGCAGCTAAATCTACAGAACCATCGCGACAAACTTCACCAGCAACGACCCATTCACCATCATCTTGGCGAACTTCGATTTTTGCGGTTTCTTTATAGCTATCACAGGTTGTATGTTGCGTACCTTCACCATAAGTTGTTTCCCAGATGAAGAGTTCAGGATTATCTGCAACATAGAGCGCACCGTCAGATGGTTCTAGGATAATGTAACCACCTTCACCACCGAGTGATACAAAGTTGACAGGTGGTGCATCGACACGTTCAGCAGCCTCTGCTTGCCACGCATCATCACGACTATCATCAACTGAGCCTTCTGGGCTATAGTCAACAACGTGGAAACCTTCACAACTTGCTGGTGGTGGAGGTTGTGGTGGTTCACCACATTCACGTGCGCTTAAGCCATCAAGGTCAAAGGCATCAACACTATTACCAAAGCGTGATGAGGTAATGTCTGATACATCAACAACCATGATATAACGTGCCCAATCTAGGTCACCTAAATCAAAGGTCATATCTTTACGGTCATTACCGAGGAATACCCAATTTTGTGCATCTTTAGACGCATAGATATTGGCTTGTTCTGGATAATTTTCCCAGTTGCGGTTTGTATCACCCCAAGAGGTTTCAACAACCCAGAGATCATCTTCGCCTTCAACATTGAAGAGAACACTATTCTCACCGAAGTCATAGACAATCCAGCCACTTTCAGCTTGATACCCTAATTCATCAGGGAACGAACGTCCGTCACCGAAACCAAGTGATACGAAGTTGAGTGTATCATCGTCTTCGACACTTAAGATTTTGCCATCACCATCAGGTGCAGGCATACGGTTGATACTACGGTTTGCAGGGATTGCTCCGCCACCTTTTGTTGTACCAAGACTATAGTCGAGGATACCAATTGCTTCACAAGCATAATCTGGTTCTGGCTCAGGTTCTGGTTCTGGCTCAGGTTCTGGTGGTGGTTCACAACTGACACCATCAATATCATAACCGTCACCATCACTTGCATAACCAACTTCTGAATCATCAGTTAAGCGGATACCGAGTGCATAGTCAGCAAGACCATCAATGTCAAAGCCACCTGTACGGCAGATTTGTTGACCGTCAATGGATAACCAGTTTTCACCGTCAAAGATTTCTGCGGTCAATTTTTCTGGATAGGCTTCACATGGGCTAAAACGATGTCCCCATGAGGTTTCGACAACATAGAAGTCAATGCCGTCACCATCATAGATTGCACCGTCGAAGTAAAGCTCGATGCTACCGCCAATACCGAGTGATACAAAGTTCATTGTACCGCTTTGGTTACCTTCTACAGGAGTTGGTAAGCCAAGTGCTTTTTCTGGTGTTTCACGATCATCATCAATACTATCAGCACCAGCTGGGCTGTAGTTTTTATATGAAGTCGCACCTAGATTTGCGATACATGCGTCGGTTGGTGGTGGTGGTGGTGTAATATCTACATCATCATCATCTTCATCTTCGTCTTCATTACTGCGAACAACAGCAACGTTATTGATGTCATCACCAACTGTTACAGCTTTAACTGTTACTTCAATGACAACTTCATTTTCACTACTCGGTGCAAGATCACCAATGGAGCAAGTGATTGTACCGTCAGCGTGTTCACAACTATCAGGGGATACACTGACAAATTCAACTTCATCAGGAAGGTTGTCAGTTACAACAACACCTGTAGCTGGATCTTCACCAATATTAGAAACTTTAATTTCATATACGAAGGTTTCGCCAACATTCACGTCTTCAACCGCTGCCTCTTTAACAATTTCGAGGTCAACAATTGATTCAGGTAATTCTGGCATACAACCACCAGCCATATCACCCCAAACAGCTTTATAGCGAGTATCGCCAACATACATCGGGTAACGACCAACTTCGTTATTCGCGTTTGTACGTTGAACAACGACGATTTCATTACTTTCTGTGTCGGAATAAACGAAATCGCCAGCACCTTCATCAAGAATAGCTAGACCTGTTGATTTACCGGGTTGACCAATTGCTTCACCAGTCATCGCAGATAAATCAACTTCATAGATTGTGCTATCTGTACGAGTCATCAAGTAGAATTCACCGTCTGCACCAAAAGCAATGTCAGCACCACCAATGTTGATTGGTGTTGTTGTACCTGCTTTGGTTACTTTACCGAGTGAAACAACTTGAGAGCCTGCAACATTTACAACTTCATAGATTTTGTCTGTACCCGCAGACCCAATATAAAGTTTGCCTGTTGGCGAGAATGCTGCTTGAGTAATGCTTTTAACATGTTTACCTGTTTCATCACGAATGATTACACCATTAGCGGCAACAGATTGATCACCATCACTCAAATCGAGGTCAATAATCTGAATACCCAATCCATCTTCATCAAAACCATAAACCAACTTGCCATCAAGTGATGTAGCAATGTGTACTTGATCGAAATCGAAATTACCAATTTCAGTCAATTGCGCTTTACCACCTGCAAGGTTGACACGGAATAAAGGAGAGTCATTCAAGCTATTGCTAATGTGATTTACATAGTATAGGCTGTCGCAAACAAATTCTTCAGGAGTGTATTCGTTTACAACTTCATGTTCACAATATTTTTGATATGGAAGCTGTGTTTGTGGATTATGTTCACAGTAACGTGCTTCTTCATCAATATCGTAGACGAAGCCCTCAAGTAAACCGAGAACATTCACATATTCAGTACCTTCATCAGCACCAAATACTGCACTCCAACCACCACTTAGACCTGTTTCCGTTACAGAATATGTTTCACCGAATGGAACAAACAAATCATCAAGTTTATTATTTGTGCCTTTTTCACGGTAATCACAAGTGAAGACATCACCAACATATTCACATGTTGCTGTTGCAATCGAGCTTTCTGCAGTGATTACAATATCTTGAGCGATGTCAGGAATACCTTCAACACCTTCCCAAGTCTTCACAAATTCAACATGTCCCACACATGGGTTATTGTTATGTGCCTTAGTGGTACTTTCTTTTTGACCTGTCGCAGGATTGACCCAGAATATCTTAGTGGTATTTGGTGAATCTGGAATCCATTGTGTTATAAAGTAGGATTTTACTTCAGTACCACTATTATCAGCGGCAGCAACACCTGCACCTGCTTGGTCTGTACCGTAAACTTGCCAAGTGTAATCAGTTTCGACACCACTTGCATTACGGACGCGCCACCATAAATCACCATTTGCTCGACATTCAGCTGTTAATTTCAATTTAACAACAGGTTCTTCTTCAGGTTCACATTCGATATTAACGTTAATATCACCTTTACCTGAAGTGGTATTTACAACAAGGTCATCTGGTTTTTCAGTAATTTCCCAACCAAACCAACTTCCCGCACCATAAGCAGGGTTTTTCTGGTTTGCACCTTCACCAATTTGAAAGTATGGACCTTTACCAGTAACTTCAATAACTACACCATTAAGGGCTTCTTTACCTGTGACAGTACCTTCAAACCCTGCATAATAAAACCATGTGGCTGTGTCGATACCCCATCCACCGACAGCGATTGGATCATATGCCCCGTCTAGAAGTTCATCCGTTTTAGGAAGTGATGGACCATAATAAGCACCAGCGTCATTAGTTTTACCAGTCAGTTTAAAGTAAATATCCAGCTTCTTGCTAGCATCATTAACATGTTGAACTGTACCTGTAATTTCTGCCCAATCATCATAGAAAGCAATTTGAAGATCATTAGGCTCTACAGTTTCATATTCTGCCCAGAAGCCTTTAAGGTAAACTGCATGTTTGCCCTGATAACGACCATATGGAGCAACTTGAGTAGCAACTGTTAAAGCACAAATTTCCTGAGGTTCTTCAGGTTGTTCTTCAACGCAATCTTCTACAACTGCATTAGGTTCACTATTACCAGGGTGTCCGGGACGTTGATCTACTTCAAGTCTAACTTTACCAGCGTAAGTGAATTCGAAGTTTTTAACTTCAGCACCGAGTAATTGTAATTGACCCATTTCAACTAATGCTTCGTTGACATATAAACGATAATCCACAGCCCCTGTCATGTCACCATTTCCAGGTTCGCCAGTATTGGTAACAGTAAATTTAGCAACACCAGCTACACATTTCCCATCAACAGAAACACTAGATTTATCTAGTCGATCATCATTGGGATTAGTCTTATTGCTATTTGAGTTATTTCCCTCATCATCGCCACCAGTATTGTTGCCGTTTGAGTTATTTCCCTCATCACCGCCACCAGTATT
>CAYGTY010000071.1:0-27049 GCA_964352825.1 uncultured Anaerolineaceae bacterium | reverse complement strand
TTCAGTTGATTCTCTTCAGCAGGTGTTGCTGAGGGAGCTGTCGTCGGGATCGGTGATGACTGACAAGTTATTACTTCGTAAACGCTCGATTATCGAAACCATCAACGGTCAACTCAAGAACATTTCACAGATTGAATACTCACGGCATCGTAGCCTCGATGGCTTTATGCTTAATCTGCTCGCTGGACTCGTCGCTTACACCCACCAGACTAAGAAACCATCTATTTACCATAATGACTTACCTATTTTGCAAGCTGTTAACCAAAAATTGTATTATCGAAATGGGTATAATGCCAAAGGCAATGTGAGAGTTTGTATCCCAAATAAGGAATCAATCTGAAGTTAATATAGTCGGCTATAACAGCTCACAGCCCCACAGAATATACAACTTTCGTAGAGTCAGTATCTATGCCAACTGACAACGATAGATATTTACTGATATAAAATCCCTACTCTATCTTTAGGTGATAGGTCTAACGACCCCAAAACCGACTACATCTGCTAGAAATCTCCACAATGTCTACACATTTGATTGCAACAATAAGTGCAAATCAAAACAAGAAGGAGACATTATGGCAACAGGAACAATTGATAGAGGAAAACTGAATAACAATATTCGATTCGGGAAGTGGGGATGGTGGTTCCTATTGGCAATCTGTGTATTATATAGTGTCTATGCGCTCAGTATGGCAGGTGTTGAAATCGCATTTCGCCTTAATCTCACTCTAGATGCACCCCAGCGCAGCATCCCCATCGTATTCATCATCCACGCATTGTCGGGGGCTGTTGTTCTCGTCACAGGCATCCTCCAATTCAATCAGAATCTGCTCAAGAACAACCGTAAGTTACATCGGACTCTTGGCAAAGTTTATGTGGTTACGGTATGGCTTTCTAGTTTGGGTGGTTTATTTTTGGCGATAGCCTTTGATGTCAGCCTCATCGCAAAACTCATATTCATTGTATTGGCGGTATTGTGGTTTGGTGCAACAACAATCGCATACCAACAGGCTCGTCATCGCAAGTTTAAGGTACATCGTGAGTGGATGATACGGAGTTTTGCCCTTTCATTCTTCTTTGTGATGTTCAGTTTTTGGGTTGATGGGGTCGCTAGTATATTCCCACCAGACATCGCATATCCCCTTGCAGTATTTACCAGTTGGAGTCTGAACTTAGTTGTTTCTGAAATCTGGATTCGTCGTACTCGGTCAAGCTGGAAAAATCCAATTCATCAATAAGAACCATGAGGGTGAATTACCTTGGCAACATTTAGTCAATTCAATTTAAGAGACAGGACAGTAATATCATGAAAATGGGAAACATAGAAAAATTAATTGTCAACAGCACACATCATGAACGTCGATTAGTGAAATGGGCAGAAGATGTACTCCACTATATTCCACTACAAGCAGGGCAGTCGATACTAGATGTGGGGTGTGGAACAGGTGCGCTAACTGTCCATTTGGCTTCACACTATGGACTGTATGCAACAGGAATTGATGTAGACATTGAGCAGATTGAAGAAGCTCGTATGAAAACAAACCATCTAAGGAATATTAATTTCCTCGTCAATGATGCACGTCATTTACATTTGACTGATACAACTTTTGATACCGTTGTGACATTCAAAGCCATGCACCATATTGCAGATTGGCAGACTGCTATCACTGAGCAAGTCCGTGTCTTGAAGTCTGGGGGATATTTTGCCTTATTTGATTTTGTGTCTCCAGCATGGTTATCAGGTTTAAAAATCAAGGATTTCAGTACAATCACAGAAACTGCGTTATTAGAGATAATCACACAGAATCAATTGACTGTCATACATAAAAAACGCAGTGGTTTGTTTTATCATTTGGTTTGCCAAAAAGCGTAATCCACTACAATAAAGAAAATCGTAAAAGGTAAAGTTCATGAACGAATTAATTCTGATTATAGATGATGATCCCAAGATCATAAAAATATCGCGAGATTACCTTGAAAGCAGTGGCTTTCGCACAGTGAGCGCAACCGATGGCACAACCGCTTTAGCAATCGCACGGCGAGAAAAACCTGATTTTATCATTCTGGACTTGAACTTACCGGGGACAGATGGATTAGATGTCTGTCGTCAAATACGTCGAGAATCTGATATACCAATTATCATGCTGACTGCACGGATTGAAGAGATGGATCGCCTGATTGGTTTGGAATTGGGTGCAGATGATTATCTCACTAAGCCCTTTTCCCCCCGCGAACTGGTGGCACGGGTGCGGTCAGTTCTTCGGCGGACTCAAGGTCATGTACATAACACGGGCATCATTCAAGTTGGTGACTTAGAAATAGATGTTCAGGGAGTGCGTGTTACACATCGTGGACAAATAGTTGACCTAACCCGCAGTGAATTTAGCTTATTGGTTGTTCTCGCACAACATATCGGACAAGCATTCAGCCGTGAACAATTGGTCAAACGTTTATATGGAGACTCATATGAAGGTTTTTCAAGAAGTGTTGATAGTCATATTAAAAATTTACGTCAAAAAATTGAAGACGATCCATCTCATCCACGTTATGTCCAAACGGTCTATGGTATTGGTTATCGACTGGATGCTGAGTAAGTATCTATGAAACGGAATCACCGTAAATATTGGCGCAGGCATAATGAAGACCCTTCACCCGAGTGGGTAAGAAGAAGACGCTTTTTGTTCATTCGCTTTTTCTTGCTATTTGGTATTGGTACAGTGATGATTTTATTGGGTGTCATTCTAGGTGGATTGACTCTACTTCATGGCATTCGAGGGGAAGCCGTTGAAACACCTATCTGGATATTAACTTGTAGTGCAGGTGTCTTACTTCCTTTTGCTGGATGGGGAGTGGCTGTCCATGCCTTTGACGAAATTGCACAACCTCTAACTGAAATCATGCGTGCATCGCAATCTATTTCCGAAGGTGATTTATCTGTCCGCGTTGAGCTTGTCGGGCAAGGTGAATTTCGTCGTGTGCTAGAAACATACAATATGATGGTTATTGAACTCCAACGTATAGAAACACAACGGCGCAACCTAACAGCCGATGTTGCCCATGAGCTTCGTAACCCATTACATATCATTCAAGGTAACCTTGAAGGTATCCTTGATGGTGTATATAAACCAACAAATACTCATATCCAATCTATACTCGATGAGACTCATATACTCAACCATTTAATTGACGATTTACGTACATTGTCGATGGCAGAATCTGGGCAGTTGTTACTAAACAAAAAACCGACTAATATTGCTGATTTGCTGGGAGACATTGCTTCGGGCTTTCGTCCACAGATAGAATCTGCAAACTTGATGCTTAAGCTTCATACTGAGACAGTTACACAAATTGCTATTTCTATCGATAGTATACGGATGAATCAAGTTTTAGGTAATCTGCTCATTAATGCAATTCGGCATACTCCATCGGGTGGTGTGATTACGATATCGGCATACAAAACACGAAACCATATTGAAATTGGGATACACGATACAGGCAAAGGCATCTCTGACGACCACCTACCTCATATATTTGACCGCTTTTGGAGAGGGGATAACGCACGTACACGTATCGAAGGCGTTGGCGGAGGTTTAGGACTAGCAATTGCACGGCAACTCATCGAACTCCATGACGGTACTATCCATGTTGAGAGCAAGATCGGCAAGGGGACGCATTTCATTATCCAATTGCCTTTTCCCGAGACACCAAAGAATATATTCAATCCTCTTTTAAAATTGTAACTATCAACCAAATGGTTGATTGAGAAACCAACCGATTAGCAAAAAAAGACCCATCTCTTGATGGGTTACATGAGAGCAGAGCTGAGTTAATCTTAAAGTAGATATTCAAACAAACAATAAAACAAAGGACGAACACAATATGGTCACTCAAGCCAAACTCTCAAATAATCAAGTATCAGAGAAAATCAAACTCAATCGCCTGTTATGGGTCGCACCACTGGGGATGCTCGTATCTAGCGTTGCTAACCTCGGGCTTTATACCGCAGCAGGGAAGCTCTATCCAGAAGTTACTGCGTGGGTAGGGGCAAGTCAGGGGCAAATCATTGGAGCAACGATCTTCTACTTATTCATGGCTGCCATCACACTGGCAATTGTAAATCACTTCTCACGTCGTCCGATCCGCAACTATTGGATTGTTGCCACAATTGGATTACTCGCCTCATTGATGATGCCAATTAGTCTAGGGATGGGATATGGACCACCTGAGATGCCACCCATAGAACTTGCGACAGTCATTACCTTAAGCCTGATGCACATTCTTTCGTACATTATCAGTGTGCCTTTATACACACGCTTAGGCTTGGAATAGCTTGAAGATATTCTCTTTATGGGGGCAATCAAACCTTGCCTCTCAACAAACTTATGTCAATCATTACATCCAAATGGAGTTGAATTATCATGAACGAGCTATTTCTTGTCAGAATTTTTATCTACTCGCTGTTTCCTTTGTTGCTTGCCACTGGGCATATATTGTTATCAAAGGAAATACAGACAACCACCCGACGTATTGAGATTTTCCTGATGTATTTGCTGGCTATTAGTGTCGGTGCAAATGGACTTGGTGGCGCATTTGGTCATCTCTTTTTATCTGACCTCGTTGCCAATGGAATAGGGTGGGAAACAGGTAGTCCATTCCAGTTAGAGATGGGATTTGCAAATCTAGCACTTGGTATCATCGGAATCATGGCAATGGGTCGTCGCGGTGATTTTCGGCTAGCAACCATTATCGTGACAACGATCATCGGTGGCGGTGCAACAGTTATTCATTTCCTTGATATTATGGAATCGGGTAATTTAGCCGCTGGGAATACCATTCAAAATATCGGCAATCTGCTTGACCCAGTGTTATTGATTAGCCTAACATGGTGGTCATCTCGTATCAGCAATTCTGATGTGGATACCGTTGCTTTCCGAAGTTGGCAAAGTAAACAACAACCGATTATAGGATTAGCTGCTGCTGGTATTGGCATTGGATTTGGGATTGGCTATTCACTGGATGCTTTATTATTGGTAACCCTCATCAGTGGGTTTTTGGGAGCAGGCATGGGTGTGATGATGGTCAATCGGCATACAAACCACAACGCGCTTTCGGTAGACTATTCATAATTACGCTTTAGGAGAAACTATGACAACACCATCACATGCACTATTTGAAGCATATCCGCTTAATGGTGAAGAAGATATTTCTGTCGGGACTGTACAAACGCCATATCATACATATGATGGGCATGGTATGTTTATCGGCGGAACAGCAAGTCTATCTCATATCAGAAAGCTACTAAAAGACGAGACTGTCTACCCATTCCAAACAAGGGAGGAACGTGCGGTAATGGGTATATGGGTCGTCGATTTTACAGAAGCAAGCCTCGGCGCACATAACGAATTGCAATTTAGTATATTGGTCTCACACGAACAACCACAACCCATTGAAAGCCATCCACTGGCATTGCTCAAAGCTCTGTTTGCCAATCCACTGGCACGTATGTTTTGCTATCGTCTATGGAATAATACTGAAACCGTCGTTGCCTATAACCGTGAACTATTAGGGCTGAATGCCTCACTGACTCAAGGTGGACTTCAGCGAACGGATACACAAAAGACATTCCGTTTCGAAGATACAGTAGGGCAGTTATTATTTCATGGTCAAGTTCATGTTGAAAAACAGACATCACCGAAGGTTGGGTGGCAGATGTTTCGGATATTGGGGCTAAAGACAACCTTAAAAGCATTCTCACAGCCTTATCTAGGTGCAAAAGTCGTCAATCCAATCAGTGATAAATTCCGATACAATGGTGACGCACAATCCTACCTTGCTTCGGATACACCCATTGTTCAGTTCTTTGACAATGCACGTGATTCCATCCATTTTGGTCAAACCGATATGGCAGATGTTGATTTTCAGCCACAGTTTGTAGAACACTTTGAGCCATTCCGCTTTGTATATCTACACCCTGAGCAGTATGATAAATAATGTACGATGATGATCAACCAATGCGCAATCCATCAGTTAGGCAAAGAATGCAATGAATAAAAAGCCACAATCCAAGATTGACATTTGGGAACGCTTTGAGTGGTTATGGGGCGGTATTTTCTATATTGCCATTCTTATCTCTTTCAGCCTCGCCACGCAAGATAATAACCCGATTGTACCGATATGGGCTGTGGCACTTGTTACAGGTGCGATGATTTTGTGGCATTCGATTGGATTAAAAATCGCTTATCGCAAGCTCACATCATGGGGTGAATATCCAACACCACGCTTTATCGTTCTGCTGGGTGATGTCATTTTCTGGTTTGTGCTTGTGATGATTACGCCCAGCTATTATGTGACATTATTCGGGCTATTTGTTCAAGTCTTTCGGCATTTACCCATACGCTATGCCACATTTACAGCACTCAGTTTGACCGCCTTAATGATTATTGAACAAATACTGGATACAGGTGAACTCTCCTCGCTATCTACCCCAAGTAGTTGGTTATTTTTGTTTGGTGGGTTGGCGAGCATTTTGATTAGTATTTGGATTTCCGCAATAATTGACCAGAGTACCCAACGACGCGACTTGATTGATAAACTGGAAAAGGCACAATCTGAGTTGGCAGCAGCGGAACGGCGTGAAGGTGTACTAGAGGAACGTCAACGGTTAGCGCGTGAGATTCATGATACCCTCGCCCAGGGATTTACAAGCATTGTGATGCACCTTGAAGCGGCAGAACAAGCATTGCCCGATGACACCCCGACCTTACAACGCCATATCAATCAGGCACGTTCTACAGCGAGAATGAGCCTAGAGCAAGCTCGTCGTGTTGTGCAAGATTTACGTCCAGATGTATTAGATGGTCATTCTTTACCTGAAGCTATCCAGCGAACGGCACAAGGTTGGCACGATGATACTGATATCGCGATCATAGTCCAAACCACAGGGCATCCCTTAGCTTTACCAGTTGATATTGAGGTCGCCTTACTCCGTGCAACACAGGAGGCACTCAATAACATCCACAAACATGCTCATGCAAGCGATGTTCGGGTGACCTTATCTTACATGGACGATCAGGTTGTCTTAGATATTCAGGATGATGGCGTGGGTCTTGATACTATTCAGAATTCTCGTTTTGAGGGAGGCTACGGTTTGGATGCCATGCGTGAACGAGTGGAACAATGTCGCGGTAGGGTAGAATTAGAAAGTGAGCAAGGTGAGGGAACAACAGTGGTTATTACCATCCCATTTGGAGAGTCGCTTTAATTAGGTGATATAAAAATGATTGATGAGGGGAGAGGGCTATGAACATAATTCGTATTTTAATTGCAGACGATCATCCTGTTGTACGAGAAGGTTTGGCGGGTATGTTAGCAGGGCAGTCAGATTTTGAAGTTGTAGGAATGGCTTCTGATGGCGAGGCTGCGATTAAGCAACATGAGACATTATCACCCGATGTCATTTTAATGGATTTACGAATGCCAAATTTAGACGGCGTGGGTGCGATTGAGGCAATCAAAAAACAAGATGCTTCGGCGAATATATTGGTACTCACGACCTATGATTCTGACGCAGATATTGTACGAGCAGTTGAAGCAGGTGCAACAGGCTACCTCCTCAAAGATACCCCGCGCGAAAACTTATTCCGTGCAATTCGTGCTGCTGCATCAGGCGAGTCTATATTAGCTCCTACAGTTGCTGCACGTCTCATGACAAGAATGCGCGCCCCTGCTGAAGAAACACTCAGCGCCCGTGAAATAGAAGTTCTTGAATTGGTTGCAATAGGAAATAGCAATAAAGAGGTCGCGAAGGCACTCCATATCAGTACAGCAACCGTCAAAACCCATCTCATCCATATTTATAACAAGCTAGGTGTTGATGACAGAACCGCCGCCACAACAACAGCCATCGAGCGAGGGATTATCACAATTTAGTAAAGCAACAAATCAGAAGGATAATACAAATGGGTGCAAAAGCTAAGCATAAGCGTGAATATAAACAGATAAATTATAAACGATATTGGCGTGTGCTAATACCACTCACGATCGTATTATTTCTCGGATTATGGTTTCCCATCCGTATTCTATTGATATGGGAATTAAACTTTCTACTGTATGGTGGCATTGCTATGTTATGTGGCTATTGGCTACTGAAAATCTGGCAATTTCGCAAAACAACCCGATTATTAAAAGGAGTCATTTTCCTATGTGGGCTTCTTGCGACAGTGCAACTCGCTTATTGTGTTATCCGACCACCGCATCTTTACCCACCTAACTCATCCACAATATGCCGAAATGCAGGCGATATCATATGGAATGAACCTTGGGATAGTGGATTGGCTTGTCATTTCTATGTCGAAAGAGGTTGCTTTATTGACATAGAGCGGTATCTTGGCACACATCTATTAGCAGTTGGTACGAATGAACATTATCGCCGATTGATATGTGAATAAGAATATAACAAACAATATTTGTATACCCATTACATGACCCATTTAATTTTTGTATCAGTGGGGGGTGAACTCCAATAAACTAGACGAAAGAAATTGAAGTAGATTTGATATAATAGATTAATATCTTCGTGATTGACACATAATATCATGAAATTCCATTAGACTAAAATTGTGAAAAAAGACTTATTCCAAAATATAGAGTTTGATGAATTAGACCGTGCAATACTTAGAGAATTACAAAAAAATGCACGTATTACAAATGCGGATCTTGCGCGTAAAATTCACCTTTCTCAACCAGCTGTTCATAATCGAATAAAGAAGTTGGAAAAACGGGGTGTCATCCGTCGCTACACTGCCGAAGTTGACGCAGAGATAATCGGTTATGATTTGATTTGCTTCTTACAGATTCGGACAGACGGCGATCAGGAACATTTACGTTGTATTCAAGCAACCATGCAATCTTTAGCACAGGTGCAAGAATGTCATCATCTAACAGGTGAGTATGATGTGCTTATCAAAGTTGTTGTCAGACATCGTCAACATTTAGAAGCATTCATTAAAGAGAACATTTCACCATTAGAAGGCATTCAACAGCTTCAGACCAATATCGTCTTAAGTGAATTCAAAACCAAGGGCGATATTCCACTCGATTAATAACACTCGTCTTTCTTCACTATAACAAACAAATTGAGGGCATACATATGAAAACTGTGGGACTTGTTGCCATTGGAACATATTTCCCATCTACAATCGAAACTGCTGCCGATGTCGCACGTCGCACAGATATTCCCGAACATGTCTTGCGGGAAAAAATGGGAATTCGCCAACGGCATATTGCAGAGCCAGACGATTCCGTCACCAACATGGCATCACACGCCGCAGTCAATGCGCTTCGAGATTCTGGTATTGATCCCAAAGATATTGATATGGTCATTTCTCACGGTAGTCAGCACAAAGACCACCTCGTTTGGAATTCTGGTGCAAAGATTCAGTATAACATTGGCGCAGTTAATGCCTACTCATTTGAGATGTATGCCTTGTGTGCAGGCGCACCCATAGCCCTCAATATGGCAAAATCTATGATGCTTGGTGATCCATCACTCAAAACAGTCTTGTTGGTGGCAGGTAGCAAAGAAAATGAGCTTCTCAATTTCAAGAATCAGCGTTCCCGTTTCATGTTTAATTTTGGCAGTGGGGGTGGTGCGATGATTCTGCAACGAGGCGCAAATCGAAATCTCGTACTGGGGTCGTCAGCATTCACAGATGGCAGTTTATCAGAAGTCGTCATTTTAACGGAAGAAGCAATCCCCGCAGGTGAAGATGCTGTTGTGGGAGAAATCAAAGGACGTTTAGATGTCACTGATCCTGACTTTATGGCAAGCCAATTAGGCGAAACCACATTAGATAATTTCCTTAAAGTCATGCGTGAAGCACTAGAAAAGAGTGACGCTAGTTTTGAAGATGTTGCGTTTCTCGGCATTACACATATGAAAAAATCGTTCTACTTACAAATCTTAGACGCGGTCGGTCTCACACCGAGCCAATCTGTTTATTTGGAGAATTACGGACATATTCAAAGTGTCGATCAAGCAATTGCAATTCAACTTGGGCTTGAACAGGGCAAAATCAAAGATGGCGACCTTATACTCCTCGTAGCGGCTGGTACAGGCTATACATGGAGCGCAAGTGTGATTCGATGGGGGGCTGTCTCATGATTCGTGCCGAAGATTGGGTTGCTTTTCATGCTGACCGCACACCTGAGAAAACTGCCTTTATCGACCAATACCTGAACCGCAGTTTCTCCTATGCGACTTTTCATCAGCGTATCACTTGGCTGACAGGTTACTTAAAACAGACATGGGATGTTAAATCGGGAGATGTGCTGGCAATTTTGGCGAAGAATTGCGTCGAATATTATGAGTTCCAGTATGCTTGTATGCGCCTCGGGGCAATCATGCTACCCTTGAATTGGCGGTTAGCTGTACCTGAATTACTCTTTATTCTGAACGATGCAGATGCAAAAGGTATCGTATACGACACAGACCTTACGCATATGATTCCCGCGTTAGAAGAGGGGTCGGCGGTTAAGCATTTCTTGCGAATCGACCTCAATCAGACACCATCAGACGAACATCCTGCCTACGACGATGCTATTTCCGACCATATTATCGGAGTCCCTCTCAGTCCAACAGCAACACATGATACAGTTATAACCATCATGTACACATCTGGAACAACAGGGCATCCAAAAGGGGTATTAATTACACATGGGATGACCTTCTGGAACGCGATAAATATTAGTGTGCCAACGGGTCTCAATTGTGATAGTGTGCAGTATGTTGTTTTGCCGACCTTCCATACAGCAGGGCTCAATTTATATGCGAACCCAGTTGTACATTATGGTGGGACAAATATTATCGCGCGCGAGTTTGATGCTGAACTGACCTTAAATACACTGGCTGATGACACATACAGCGTAACTCATTTTTTTGGTGTGCCTGCGATTTATCTATTTTTGAGCCAGCACCCTGACTTTGACAACACTGACCTGAGTCGTATTCAGTCATGGGGCTGTGGTGGCTCACCCTGCCCTGTCACATTGCTTGAAAAATATGCGAAGAAGGGCATTATCATTCAGCTTGGCTTTGGCATGACGGAAACTTCACCAACGGTCTTTTTGATTGACAAGAAGCGTGCTTTAGTCAAACCTAAATCGGTTGGCAGACCCTTGCTCCATACACGGGTGAGAATCGTTGATGAATATCTTAACGACATGCCGATTGGGGAAGTCGGTGAAGTTGTTATTTCTGGACCCAATATCACCCCCGGTTATCATAATCGCCCTGATGCCAATGAGATAAATTTTACACGCGATATTGTGGGTAATCGCTGGTTACATTCGGGGGATGCAGGCATGATGGATGATGACGGATGTATATATATTGTTGACCGCTATAAAGATATGTATATCAGCGGTGGTGAAAATGTCTATCCCGCCGAAGTCGAACAGGTGCTACACAAAATCAAAGGTGTGGCTGATGTCGCTGTCATTGGTGTACCTGATGAAAAATGGGGGGAAGTCGGGATGGCACTTTTGGTCATGACCGATGGATATGACCTCAATGACGATAAATTTAGTGAATTCTGCCAACAAAATTTAGCAAATTTCAAAGTTCCAAAACATTTTAGAACAATCGACGAATTACCGCGTAATGCAGCAGGGAAAATACTCAAACGTGTTCTACGTGAGCAATTTATCCAATAATTCTATTTTCAAGATTTAAGGAGTGCAGTATGAGCGTACCTATATTAGATGGTATCACAGCTAAAACAGTGACATCAGACCGTATCACCACCCGTGTGTTATTTGCTGGTGATGAGAATAATATCCCTGTCCTATTTATTCATGGGAATGTCTCGTCAGCGACCTTCTGGGAACAAACCATGCTAGATTTACCCGATGGTTATTATGGCATCGCACCCGACCAACGGGGGTATGGCGAAGCAGACAAAGATAAACATATTGACGCAACCCGTGGTTTGGCTGATTTATCAGATGATATTCAAGCCCTAATGGATACATTGGAGATTGAAAAAGCTCACTTCGCAGCACATTCAATGGGTGGGGCGGTTATGTGGCAATTAATGATCGATGCACCTGAACGTATTTTCAGTGTGACATTAGTTGCACCGGGTTCGCCCTATGGGTTTGGTGGCACAAAAGACCTTGATGGCACATGGTCAGCAGAGGATTCCGCTGGCGCAGGGGGAGGTGTAGCAAATCCACAATTTGTCCAATCGCTCAAAGATGGTGATCGTAGCGATAATCCGCAAGGTTCACGCGCGACACTGAACGCATTCTATTGGAAACCGCCCTTCAAATCAGAACGTGAAGAAGACTTTATATCGTCTATGCTGAGTACGCATATTGGCGATAAAGATTACCCAGGAGATTCTACCCCATCAGAAAATTTCCCAATGGTTGCACCGGGAGAATGGGGGGTCTTGAATGCACTCGCTCCAAAATATCAACCTGATATTAAACAATTATATGATATAGACCCCAAACCATCGATATTATGGATTCGGGGTGATTCTGACCAGATTGTGGCAGATAATTCACTCTTCGACCTTGCGACATATGGCAAGATGGGTGCGATTCCGGGGTATCCCGGTGAGGATGTTTGTCCACCGCAACCGATGATTGGACAAATTCGTGCAGTATTAGAGACCTATCAAGATGCTGGCGGACAGTTTACTGAAGTGGTTTTTGATGAAACTGGACACACACCCTATATCGAGAAACCAGAACGCTTTAATCAACATTTCCACAAGATTTTGAAGGCAAATTAGCATATGTATGTTGGCGATATTCTAGGCAGACGCGCAATTTATTCACCCGATGATTTAGCAATTGTCGATGCAGGCAAAACACCTCATCGTAGCTTCACCTATCGCGAGTTAAACGACCGTGCAAACCGTCTCGCGAATTATCTGCGCGATGGAGTCGGTATTCAAAAAGGCGATCGGGTTGCAATTCTGGCACATAATGGGGTGGAATATCTCGATGCGTTTTTTGCGTGCGGTAAGCTGGGTGCAATCCTAACCTGTCTCAATTGGCGACTACACTGGCGTGAAATTTTGACTTTGACAGATACAACAACGCCTCGGGTTTTAATTTATTCCGACGAGTTTAGAGATGCAGTGAAAAACATCCTTGCAGAAACTGATGAAATCACGCAAGTGCTACACATCGAAGGGGAAGGCATCAATGGCAGTCGCTCTTATGAAAAGACGCTGACTGAATCTATTTTGCGACCTGTCACCACAGAGCCAATGCACGAAGAAGATATTGCTTGCCTCATATTCACAGGTGGCACAAGCGGACTCCCCAAAGCTGCACAAATTAGCTACCGCATGATTGCTTGGAATACCCTCAATACGATTATTCACGATTTGCATCATGATGATGTGACCGTGAATACATTCCCTCTGTTTCATACAGGTGGATTGCTGGTGTATACCACACCCTTATTGATTCTCGGAGGAACAATTATTCTCACGCGGAAATTTGACCCAAGGCAAGTTTTGCAGTTGCTTGAAGATTATGGTGCAACCGTCTATGCAGGTGTGCCGACGATGTATCAAATGCTAATGCAAGCACCCAATTGGCAAGATGCCGATTTGAGCAATTTACGCTTTTGTACGAGTGGTGGAGCGCCTTTACCTATTCCATTGGTTCAAGCATTTAAGCATGAAAAAGGGGTGCAATTCAAGCAGGGATTTGGTATGACGGAGTTCGGTCCGGGCGTCTTTGCCCTATCCGCTGAGGATGCTATCCGCAAGGCTGGTAGTATTGGTCGCCCCAACTTTTTTGTTGATGCCCGAGTAGTCGATGAAGATAATCAACCTGCCGAACCTGACGAAATTGGGGAATTAGTTCTCCGAGGTCCTTCATTATGTTCAGGATATTTCAATGATGTATCGGCAAGTCATGAAGCTGTTGATGATGAAGGTTGGTTCCATACAGGCGACCTCGCCCAGTATGATTCGGAATGGTATTTCACCATCGTAGACCGCAAAAAAGATATGTTTATCAGTGGTGGAGAGAATATCTATCCGACTGAAATTGAGCATGTGTTATATAAACATGATGCCGTTGAGATGTGTGCTGTTGTCGGTGTTCCCAATGAAAAGTGGGGCGAAGTGGGCAAGGCATTTGTCGTTTTGAAGGATGGTCATACTGTCACAATCGACGAACTGATGGCACATATGCAACATCATCTCGCAGGTTATAAAGTACCCATGTGGGTTGAGATACTTCCTGAGTTGCCTATTTCTGGTGCAGGGAAAATACTCAAACGAGAATTATTGGAACGCGAGATATCGGGTTAAAACCCAATCAAATTTGTGATTATTGGGCAGATTATTGCCCTTATCAAAAAAAGTTTATTCAATAAAGGAGACTTAAATGTTTCGTAAATTAGTTGTTTTATTTGTATTACTTGCACTCGTGAGTGTAAGCGTGACTTTTGGGCAAGAGGGTGAGCCGCTTAAAATCGGTTTACTGGTTGACCAATCGGGTCCATTGACGATTTACGGTGTCGAGCAAGAAAATGGTTTTATGCTTGGCTTGGAATATGCAACAGGTGGCACAATGGAAATTGCAGGTCGCCCGATAGAAGTGATTGTTCGTGATAATGCGTCCAATCCTGATGACACTGCAAGTCAGGCACGTGAATTGCTTGAATCTGAAGGCGTAGAAATTCTTGTTGGAACAGTCAGTTCAGGTGCAACACTTCAATTGATTCCGATTGCAGACGACTTCGATGTGATCTTATTTGCAGGACCTGCGGCATCTCCTAGTATCACGGGTGAAAACTTTAACGATAATTCGTTCCGTGTTTGCCGTAACTCCTATCACGATTTCCTTGCACTAGCATCCTATGCTCCTACTGCATTTGGAAACAACTTCGCGCAATTGGCTGCTGATTATGAATTTGGTCGCGCATCGGCAGGTGCTGCTGAAAGCATTCTCAGCGATTCGGGTATCAATTTCGTAACAGATACGATTTTTGCACCATTGGAAACCACAGACTTTACACCCTTCTTGCAACAGTTAATGGATACCGAAGCCGATGCTGCCATTGTAAGCTGGGCAGGTGATGGTACAGTGACCCTCTTCCAACAAATTGAAGAACTCGGTGTTGGCGATAGTATCGAAATCATTGGTGCGTTTAACTCCAATGAAATCGTTGCAGCCCAAGACCCAAGCACTATCGGTACAATCAGTTGGATGATTTACCATTACAGCTTCCCTGATAACGACATCAATGACTGGATGGTTGAACGTCATATGGAAGATCACGATGGTGATGTCCCTGATTTGTTCACCGAATGTATGTTTGCAACAGCGCAAGCACTGGTAGCTAGTGTCGATGCAACCGCAGGTGATACTTTACCAGAAACAATGATTCCAGCATTAGAAGGTTTGACATGGGATGGACCAAAAGGCGAGTATCATATCCGCCATTCCGACCATCAAGCACTCGTCCCCATGTATATTGCAGAACTCATCAGCCTTGATGATCCTGACTTCCTCTACTATGAATTGCTCGATACCATCTCCGCAGAAGACACTGCACCACCTTGTCTTGTAGATGAAGACCGTTGTGCAATGGATGAAGAAATGATGGGCGACTAACCCATATTCACAATTTGTATCAAATCTGGGGAAGAGGAATGTCTCTTCCCCACGACAAGTTTATTTTGAAAATTTTTTGGGAATTAAATTATGGCATTCGATCATATTTTAGAGGCGCACAATTTACGTAAAGAATTTGGTGGCTTGGTCGCGGTTGCTGATGTCAGCCTACAAGTAGAACGACATACAGTTCATTCAATCATTGGACCAAATGGAGCGGGCAAAACGACATTATTTAACCTGCTTAGTGGTCGCTATGATCTTACCGCTGGACGGGTAATGCTAAATGGTCAAGATATTACAGATGTGCCATTTCATCAACGCGCCCATCTCGGTATGGCAAGGTCATATCAGATTACAAATATCTTTCCGAATTTAACGGTTCTGGAAAATGTGCGTTTAGCTGTGCAAGCATTAGCTCCTGCACGCTTCAATTTTTTTCGTTCAACTAATTATTATCAATCATTCATCGAAAAAGCGGTTGATGTTCTTGAGCAAGTTGGGTTAGGGCAAACACTCGAACAACCTGCCAACGAACTCCCCCATGGTGGCAAACGCAAACTCGAATTAGCAATTTTACTCGCATCAGATGCCGAGCTTTTGTTATTGGATGAGCCAACAGCAGGAATGGCTTCGGAACAAGTCCCTGAACTGATTACCACAATTCAGAATGTGCGTGAATCAGGTAATAAAACAATCATCTTGGTTGAACACAATATGAATGTCGTCATGAATATTTCCAACACAATCACGGTAATGAATTATGGAACAGTTCTGGCTGAAGGTGCGCCATCTGCAATTGCCGACAACAAAGATGTCCAAAATGTTTACTTAGGCGGACTCTATCGCGAGGTGATGAAAGATGTCCAACAATAATCCCATCCTCAAGGTGAGTGACATCCACACCTACATTGGACAATTTCACATCCTTGAAGGGGTCAATGTCGATGTCCCGCAAGGCGCAATTACCGTCTTATTGGGGCGCAATGGCGCAGGTAAAACCACAACACTCAAGAGCATTATGGGCATGACACCCATTACTCAGGGGTCGATTACAGTTGGAGATCAGTCTTTGCATACCTTACGCCCTTATGAAATTAGTAAGCTGGGTATCGGGTTTGTCCCTGAGCATCGTGCAATTTTTAGTACATTGAGTGTCCGTGAAAACCTTGAGATTGCTGAGCGCAACAAGGGCGATTTTGATAAACACATTGATATGATTTTTGAATTGTTCCCTGATTTGAAACGCCTTTTCCATCTTGGGGGAGGGCAGTTATCAGGTGGGCAACAGCAGATGTTAGCCGTCGCTCGTGCATTAATTCCAGATAACCAACTGTTACTCATTGACGAGCCAAGCGAAGGACTCGCACCCGTCATCATCGAGCAACTGATGGAAGCTATCCGCCAGTTATCAGCTAATACGACGATTCTGCTGGTCGAACAAAACTTTTTAATGGCAAGCCAACTTGCAGATACCTATGTCATTATCGAAGAAGGTCAATCGGTGAAGGCAGGGGCTATGAAAGACCTTGCTGGCAATCCCGATTTAGTCAAAAAATATCTGGGAGTTGCATAAGCATATGAAACAAACTATGACCCTTATCATTGGATTATTTACTCTCGTTTTGGGATTCGGAATACTCAGCGTCAAAGGCGACCTCAATGACTTTGGAATTACATTATTATCAGGGCTATTTCAAGGAATGCTCCTCTTTCTAGTAGCATCGGGTTTATCCATTATTTTCGGACTGATGGATGTCCTCAATTTGGCACAAGGCTCTTATTTTATGCTCGGCGCGTATTCGGCATATGCTTTCCACCATTCACCAGAAGTTATCACGGTCATTCCCAATAGTGATATTCGCTTTGTCTTTGCTTTACTGTTGGCAACCCTGATTGGTGCGATACTTGGTGGGATTTTGGAACGATTTTTCTTACGACCGCTTTATGTCCGTCCCCTATTCCAATTGGTGCTGACCTTTGGTGTTGCGCTGGTGATTGAAGAAGCGATTCGTTTTATATGGAGTACAACACCTTACAGTTGGGTTGAGTCATTCACATTTCGGGAAGAATCCTTTGTTGTGTTTGGGCAACAATTTAGTGTCTATCGCTTATTTGTTATTGCGATGGGTTTTGTGTTGATTATCGTGATTGCATTACTACTCAGGCGTACCCGTATCGGAATCATAATCCGAGCAGGTGTTGAAGATAGTGAGATGGTAGAAGTCCTTGGTATCAATGTGCGGTTGATTTTCACACTGGTATTTGTCGTCGGATGTGGTGTCGCGGCATTGGGTGGGGCGGTGGCTGCTCCATTCCTCGGTGCAACATCAGGGATGGGTAATGCGTTTTTACTCTCAGCAATTGCTGTTGTCGCATTAGGTGGTTTGGGTAGTTATGAAGGGACAGCAATCGGAAGTATTCTTGTCGGACTAGCGGTGGCATTTGTGGGGCGTTTTGTTAGTTTACCAGAAATCAATCAATCGGTATGGGCTAGTCTAACGCCAATGATTCTATTGGTTGCTATTCTGATGATTCGCCCAAGTGGTTTATTTGGAAAGGCAGACTAATATGCAAACCTTACAGAAGATTTTACGGAGTAGTGGGTTGTATATTGCAGTGTTGCTTGGGTTGATTTTGTTACCCCATATCGTCGGTTGGCTAACTGGCGATAGCCCATTTGGTGTCGGGGGTCGTCCACGCGGACAATCCATTTTCTGGCAGGGCATCATGATAGAAGTCTTTATCCTTGCTGTTTTGGCAATGAGTTATAATTTGATTTTTGGATTTACAGGTGTAATCTCGTTTGGTCACGCACTCTTCTTTGGCATTGGCGGATATACCCTCGGCATCTTTTTAGAAAAGACAGATTTAGGTCTAGATTTGGCATTCGGGTCGGGGATTATTATCGGTATTGTACTGGCAGGTGTAATGGGCTTCATCGTTGGGCTGGTATCATTACGGCTCAAAGGCGTTTATTTCGCGCTGTTTACATTAGCCGTTGCGGAGATGTTCTTTATCTATGCGAGCCGTTGGTCGTTTACATCAGCCGAAGATGGCTTTCCTGTTGGTCGTGTTCCCGATTGGCTGAACCCAACACGCGAGCGCCTAACATTTTATTATGTCGGATTGGCATTGCTTGCCTTGACCTTCCTATTTATCAAGCGTTTAATTGGATCGCCAACAGGTAGTGTTTTATTGGCTATTCGTGAAAATGAAGAACGTGCAAATACGATTGGCTATCACACACTACGGTTTAAGTTATTTGCAATTACAATATCAGCAATGTTGGCATCTTCGGCAGGTATCTTGCATATGTTGTTCAATAAGAAAGTCGGACCCGAAATGCTGGGGATCGGCTTCACGATTGACCCCTTAATCATGACCATCATTGGTGGATTGGGGACATTTACAGGTCCTGTTATTGGAGCAAGTGTGCTTCACCTCAGTGATCGATTACTCCGTGAGACCACATTTATTATCGGCGCAACTGAAATTTCGATTGGGGATTTCTGGAATCTGATTCTAGGCATCGCCTTTATTGTTGTGGTGATGATATTTCCAAAAGGTGTCGTTGGTACATGGAATTATTGGCGTGCAAGGTCTCAATCGAACTCCAAGTAGGCTCACTTGGCAAATTATATTGGGGTTGTCTTGAACGATGGTGATTAAGCCGAACAGCCTAATCACCAAGGTAAGTTTTTAATCATGAATATATTGGATTCTGTGATGTTCGATACTGAATATCAGCCATCTCAATCAGCTACTACTTGTTAGATTGGCTTGACCCAACCTGAGTGAATGCAGCACCAAAAGCGATGCCCAGCCCTATACCGAGAGCAATATTACTCAATGCGATACCCAATCCAATTCCTAAGGCTAAACCTGTAAATGCGCCTATGAGGTGATTTCGTTTCATCTTCAACTTTCCTTTTTGTCGTTAGTATCACTATTTGTATCGATTACAACGGTTGCCTCTCAGTCCTCCACGCCTAGCAAAGGTATCGTCGGATTAAGCATATCTGCAAGGCTCTGTTCAGGGTCGGCGGTATCATTGTTGTAGAGCATCACCACGACCGTATCGAACGCAGACGAATAATTGAGCAAGGATCGAAAACCAGCAATATAGCCTGCATGTCCCATATATTCATTCTGTAGTACGATGCCCAGACCATAGGGACTGTCAGGAGCAGGTGTTGTCATGGCGACCAGCGACTCTGGATCATCAAACAGTTCCCCACCAAACAACCCACGCGCGAAGGTGATCAAGTCTGGTGCGGTAGAAACTATGCCACCCGCCGACCAACCGATGGATTCATGCAGTTCAGTAAGATCAGCTAATGTGTCCCCAAATCCCGTATAACCATGCACCACATCAATCACTGAGTCTTCATAGCAATCTAGGAACGTTGATTCCATACTCAGTGGTTCGTAGATATACGTGCGATATGCTTCTGCGAGGGGCATCGCCGCCACCTTTTCAATCACCATGCCAAGCAGAGTGTAATTGGTGTTACTGTAGTACCATCCTGCCCCAGGCTCAAAGTATGAATCCTTCCCGTAGACGTAGCGGGCGAGTGTGTCGTTGGGGTCTCGTTGGATGCAGTCTAGTGTGATTATGCCTGTATCCTCATCAATGGTCGCCTCAGTGAAGATATCAGCCCAGTAAATTTCGTGTTCGACGATATTAAATATACCGGATGTGTGTGAGAGCAGGTGACGTAATGTGATTTGATCGCCATAAGGCAATTGCTCGGCTATCTCTGGTAGCCACAGCGACAGTGGATCATCGAGGGTCAGCACACCATCCTCTGCAAGTTGGATGATTACTGTTGCAGTGAACATCTTGGTGATACTACCAATCCGAAACGCACCTTCTGGTGGCATTGGGGTTTTGTCAATGAGTTCAGCAAAACCACTTGCTCCCTCGAAACGATAATCTGGTGCATCGATCCACACGACCATGCCTGATGGTAGCCCAGTAGCGGTCAGATCATCCATTTTCGCTTGTATTTCCGCAACGACATCCGTCGGGAATGGCGGTGAGGCATCTTGGGCGGTGGTGATTAAGCTGGGTAGTAGCAGAGCCATCAGCATCAGGCTGACGATAAGTTGTTTAATCATGGAATTTCCCTTTATATGCTTTCGTATTGTTTATACATTAATTACAACATTGCCTTTTTTGCCTTGTGTTTCAACATAGTGATGCGCATGAGGCGTTTCTTCCAATGAATAGCTTTTATCTATAACAACACGTAGCGTGCCTTTTTCAATCAAGTTGAGTAGATATTTCAAATCTTCTTCTCGTTGATGAACTTGCCCAAAAACAACCCGTTTGTCACTGCTGGTAGATATGAACTTCCCCCGTATCATATCGGTTGCACTTGGGTTTGCAAGCACATAGCGTCCACCTGATTTGAGTCGGGATAGGCTAGCTGAGAAATGACTTTTACCGATGACATCAAATATCACATCGTAAGTTTGGTCGCGTTTGGTGAAATCTTCTTGTGTGTAATCAATCACTTCATCCGCGCCAACTGATTTCATTAGGGTTTGTTTCTCAGTATTGTCAACGCCAGTTACCTCTGCACCGAAATGCTTAGCAAGTTGAATCGCATAAGATCCGATGCTCCCACCAGCCCCAACGATCAAAACCTTGTCACCCATCTGGATATTCGCTTTTCTCATGAAATACAAGGCTTCCAGACCACCAACAGGTAAAGCCGCTGCATCTGGGTATGATATTGAATCAGGTTTGAGTGTGAGGACACCTTCACTAGATTGTGCTGATATGGTTATATATTCTGCATGTGCGCCCATACTAGGTCCTGTCGTGCCAAGAACAGCATCACCGATTTTGAAGTTTGCAACCTTCTGCCCGACGGCTTCAACTGTTCCTGAAAACTCCTGACCCAGAACAACATTACGGGGTTGGAAGATTCCCATATAGAGGCGTAAGGGTATCAGCAACCATGGTGAAAACTGTTGTGTGCGGATTTCATAATCGCCAGCGGTGAGGGTTGTTGCCTTGGTTTTGACAAGGACTTCATTGTCTTTGGGTTCGGGTTTCGTGATGTCTTTTAATTGAAGCCCATCAATCGAGCCATATTTTGTCCAGATAATTGCTTTCATTGCGTTTAACTCCATTAGGGTCAAGTTGAGGATGTAATACGAATATAAAAACCATTCGGGTCAAAAATACGAAAATCTTGAAGCCCCCAAGGTCTTAGTGCCAGTGGGTCTGTGATATGCCACTGTGCTTGTTGAACCTGTTTGTACGCTACTTCTATATCGTTGACTTCCAGCACAATTTCAATACCTAGACCAAGGGGTCGATTATATGGTTTCAAGGGATGATTAGTAGATAAGGACGACTGATCTTGTAATGAAATGACAACTGCCCCCTTGCGAAAAACAGAATAGCCATTCGGTTGATAGTCTACAGTTTCAAAGCCGAGTACACGTGTATAAAAATCCATTGATTCATATACTGATTTAACAAATAATTCTAGTCGTAATTGCATGATATTGTCCTGATATAATTGGCTAAGATCAATTGTCAGTCGAGTTAATCGGTGTCACCGATAATAATGTCAGTCCGAGATTCCGAACTTTCTTCAACAGACCATATAATTGTGCTTGGTCAATGATTTCTGCTGTAATAACAGTCTCCTCAGATGCGGTGTGTACAATCGTCATCCCATCAAACCACGCTTGCCATTCCTGACTCAGAGACTCTTTGATTCGGATTTGGTATATGGTTGGTTGGTCAGGATTTGGTGTTGGCTGATGTTTATCGGACATTGTTATTATTTCCTAGCTTGATTATATGAAATAGGGCAAACACCATCGGCTTGCCCTTTAGATTTCTGAGATTAGTAACCTTGTGCGTCGTAATTAACGCCGATGAATGTCACGGCATCAGGTGCGAGTGCTACTCTTGCGTCAGAATCTTGTTGCAGTTCTGCCAATAGGAATGCCGTTGCGAAGTGATTCACCAAATCGTGAGCACGTTCCATGTCCCATACAGGGTCAGCGCACATTTCATAGAAACCAATTTCTGTGAAGAATGGCACAGCATCGCATGTACTACCAAAAATCATATGCTCAGCATTTTCCAATCCAACTAACACTTTATATTCACTTGAGACATAATCAAATGTAGGTTGTGTACCCCAATCATAGGGTGTGCCTAAGTCTGCTGTCCCGCCAATTGCCATTACAGGAATCGAGATATTCGCTAAGCCAGCTTCACCAAACATATAAGCGTCACCTGCCATCGGGATAATCACATCCACACGCTCATCACGCCATGATTCCCAAAGTCCATCAGGTACGCTATCAAGTCCTGCCAATTCAGCCATTTCAGAGGCATAGGGAAGTATCATGCCGCATAACCAAGCCGAAGGATGTTCCTCTGTTTGAACAGTTTCGCAAAATGGTGACATCTGATCTAAATTCATTTGTGCGCCAGCAATCGCCAATGATGTATAACCACCGAGCGAATGTCCGATAACAGCAACCCGTTCAGTATCGATTAGTCCTGCGAACATGCCCCCATCTGTGACTTGTGCATCCACATAATCGAGTACTGATTGAATGTCCTGTGGACGTGTGATAGACGCTTTCCAGAAATCGCTGAGTGTTTCATCCACTTGTTCAATATGTTCTGGTGACACGACGACAAAACCATATGAAGCAAGATGTTCCGCCAGCCACGCATAAGTGGTACTACCGAGCAGAAATCCCGGAGATAAAACCACAAGAGGGTATGACCCATCATCAAGGTTATAGGGTGCATCTTCAAGAGCATTTCCAGTAACAGTTGCGCCCATATCTGGCATTCCCAGCTTCACCGCATAAGGATAGATCATAGATTCTTCGAGGTTTTCTGGATTCAATGCTGGATACCAGACTGTAATAGCCAGTGGCATCTCGCCATCAATTACAAAATCTTGTGTCCCAACCGGGTACTCGCCGCGTAGGGCATATTGTGGGGCATCAGGACGTAAACCACTGTTATCTTCTGTGGTGACTTCTTGTGCCATCACACCAATTGAAAGTACGAATATGCCTAGAATGATAAGTATAGACTGCTTGATTTGAAACATGATGTTGACCTTTCGTATATGTTTAAGTTGTAAATAGCGTACCGCTTAGATTGTATTGTTGTGGAGCTACTAAAGTACTGTTTGGGGGTATTGTTTGGCTAAACACAATCCTGCCACCATCACAAATTGAGATTGTGACAAGATATGTGCTTAACTGTAAATGACTACGCAACCGTGATAACGACATTCCCTTTTTTGTGTCCAGTATCGACATAGCGATGTGCCTCTTGAATTTGCTCCAATGGATAGGAGCGATCAACCACAGGTTGGATTTGCCCTGTTTCGATGAGTGATTTGAGCAAAATAAGGTCTTTTGTTCTTTCTTGAGGTGAACGTAAGCCTGTTGTGGCAATTTTTGCTTTTTTGCTACCAAAAACAGAAGTCCATAACACATGTCGGAAGATTCCTAAACCAATTCCTGCCTCTAAGAATGTCCCATTTGATTTTAACGAACCTACAACATGTGAAAACGAGGTCTTACCGACTGCATCAAAGATGATGTCATAGGTTTGACCATTCTGGGCAAAGTCTTCTTTTGTATAGTCAATCACATGATCTGCACCAATTGATTTAACGAGTTCAAGGTTGGCTGTACTGCATACCCCGGTAACTACTGCTCCATAATATTTGGCAACTTGTACGGCTGCCGCACCGACACTTCCAGAAGCACCATTAATTAAAATATGTTGCCCTGCTTGAATATTCCCTTTATCGCGTAGAAAAGGTAATGCTGTCAAAAATCCATCCACACTGGCAGCAGCTTCTGCATAGGTCACATTACTTGGCATTGTGGTGAGGACTTCATCTTCTGGGATAACGATATACTCTGCAGCTGCCCCAAAATCAGGTCCTGCTGTACCAAAAACTTGATCGCCAATCTTGAATGTTGTAACATCCTTTCCAACAGCTACAATTTCGCCAGCTAACTCTTCACCTAGAGTCTTTATTTTGGGTTTTGTGATGCCTGTGAATAACCTTGAGAAGTAGGGTTTACCTTTGCGGAAGGTCGCCTCGGTAGCCGTTACTGTCGTGGCATGAATTTTGACAAGGACTTCGTTATCAGCAGGGACTGGTTTTTCGACTTCCTGAAGTTGCAGAACTTCTGGTGCGCCGTATTTTGTCTGTACAATTGCTTTCATGAGATTATTCTCCTGTTTTATTTGTTTGCTATACAAGTAAGGTATCTTCAAATAGGTATTGTTGTGGAGCTACTAAAGTACTGTTTGGGGGTATTGTTTTGGCTAAACACTATCCTGCCACCATCACAAATTGAGATTGTGACAAGATATGTATCCGATAAGAATGACTAGGCAACCGTGATGACGACATTTCCCTTTTTGCGTCCTGTATCGACATAACGATGAGCATCACAGATTTGCCCCAATGGATAGCAGCGGTCAACAACAGGTTTGATCTGTCCAGTTTCCATGAGAGCCGTGCGAATCACTTGGATTTACACGGCTACCGATAGGTTAACTTTTGTTGCGCAGTAGAACAATGCCAACCCAGATGTACCAGACAATGATGCCTAGACCAAAGATTGCGCCCACATCGGACAGCATCGGGACAAGTGTCACGACTCCTGCGAGTCCAACAATTAGACCAAAGCTATTGAGTGCCTTCGGTAATGCACCACGGAAGCCAATCCAACTGACTAGTGCAAGCCAAAGACCACCGACGATCTCGTTACCGCCACCTAGACCGTTGGCGACGGAGCCAATAGCTGTCCAGACTGTTCCTGCTTGGGTGGTATCAACAGCATACATCTCTATGACAGCTGATGCGCCGACATTAGCAACCATCCCACTCGCGATCACCAATCCTGACCAGATCAGACCCAATGTCGCTGCTATCTGTGCTGTTGCTGGACGTGTGCCTCTCAATTGGTCATATAACGCCAGTGTGAGTCCAGCTTGTACCAGACCAAATAACACATAGATTACAAGATTCCAGATATAGAAAAGTTCCTGATTGTCGCGTAAAAATTCAACTGTTTCTGTTGGTGACAGTGTGCCAGTGGCTAGTGGTTCAAATACGGTAACGAACATAGCAAAGCCGAAGATGAAAGTGAGCCCCGCGATAATGCCAGATATACCGCCCATTTGTTGAATACCACCCTGTTGAGAGTCTGATATTGCAAAGGTTGTGTTTTGTGTTTGTGTCGTTGTAGCCATGATAGTGCTCCTTATATTTTGATTATTTTGTGAACTAATTTCGAGTATGAGTGAAACGAATAGATCTAACGATCAATCAATGCTTGATAGTGTTGTTGCAGATGATGTGTATCTGTCTAAGGCGGACTCCTTCCAATGCAGATGATGAATAGGGATTTTTAGAAAACTACTTGCTTATATCATTGACGTAGGAAAAATGGTACGAACCACATAGCAATCATTGGCATCATAGTGCTTTGCGATTGGTCGACCTCTGCCAGTAGTGTTGATGAAATCAGCATAACTGTGGCATAAATCACTGAGAGTGTCACAATATAGGTAAATTGTCGCAGTGGTTTCCGTTTATGCTGTGCATCATTCATTTGTATTCCCGTCTTGCTACTGTTTGATGGTTAGTGTTATTTATTTGCGGTTAAAGAGATTGATAATGATAAATAACTTACTGATATGGGAAGATTGACCATATAATCTGTTATGCAGACTTTTCAATTGTGTTTTACGAATCAACTCGTGATGATGGTGCTTGCTGAGATGGTTACTTTGGGTCAATTTAAGTGTCATGGTGTTGTCCTGTTTGTCTTGTTTGCTATATAAGAACGATATAGCCAAACAGGTACTATTGTGTAGATACTAAAGTACTGTTAGGGGTACTGTTTGAGGTATTTATGCGATTAAATGAGGTCTAATTCACTGGCTCGTGCAACAGCTTCTGTACGGCGTTTGACACCAAGTTTATCGAATATATTACGGTTATGACCTTTAACAGTGCTGAGAGCAAGGTACAAACGCTCGCTGATTTGTCGATTTGAAAGTCCTTCGGCAATCAGCTGTAAAACTTCCAGTTCACGTTCACTAAGTGGTTCGATTAATGATTGGTTTTCCGATAAAGCGGAGGGCGTAGTGGGTGTATCAAAGAGAGTGAGTAATTTCTGGACATAGTCTGACATGATACCTTGCTCATATAGCGCAGAGAGTAATTGTCTTATGCTTATTCCTTCATCAACAAACAGGCGAATAAAAGTGCCTGATTGTGCCAGAGCAAGGGCATCAGCCAGTATGGTTAAGGCTTCGTCAGTCTTATTACTAGCATCGACAGCAATAGACTGTAACACCATA
>CAYGTY010000070.1:17685-27237 GCA_964352825.1 uncultured Anaerolineaceae bacterium | reverse complement strand
GTTTACTTCGCAGAAGATGTAAATTTTACCCGCTATTTCGCATGATTTTATTGCCATATGCTCTGAATTACAGGCATGATGAATTCTAGTCTGGTTATTTCTAATTTCAGTGGTTTCACTTGCTTTTTCAAGTTCTAATTCATATCTCGGATGGATAAATCATTCATATGATATTTCTTCATACAGCCGTTGAAGTTTTTTTACTGCTTGGACAATAATATTATGCTCAGCTTCATGCATTCTTTCTGCAAACGAGTCAAGTGTATCCTCTAAATAGATGGGTACATCTACTTTTAAGATTACCTCACCAGCATCAACTTCAGGAATCACATAATGGATCATACAACCACTATGTTTAATATCCCCTCTTTGGAATGCTTCATATGCTCTCTCAATTGCTTTAGTCCCAGCGAATGTATTCGGTAAGGCGGGGTGTAGGTTAATGACATTAATACCTACAGCATCAAGAAACTCCGCGCTCAATATGTGCATCCAACCTGCAAGAACAACCAAATCAGCTTGCATCCCTCGTATCTGAGACGCTAAATCTATATCGTATTGTTCGCGTCCATGCCCATCATTCATATAATGTTTAAGCAAGCTAACACTTGTTGGGATATTATGTTTTCTTGCCCGTTCGATTGCAAAAGCGGTTTTACGATTAGCGATTACATGAACAATCTCAGCATTTAAGGAATGATTAGTAATTGCATCTATGAGAGCTTGGAGATTACTTCCTCCACCAGACACCATCACGATAATTTTTAATGGCTTATTAGACAATATCAACTCCCTGACCAGATACAACTTCTCCAACTAAAAAGGCATCATCAAGCATATTAAGAAGCACTGGAGCATCATCTGATGATACGATAATCAACATACCGAGTCCCATATTAAATACACGGAACATCTCAGCACGACTAATATCACCCTTACCCTGAATTATGTTGAAAATTTCAGGTACATCCCAAGCATCAGATTGTATTTTCGCACCGATACCTTCTGGCAAAATACGAGGCAAGTTATCCGTAACGCCACCGCCCGTGATATGTGCTAAACCTAAAATTGTTGAAACCTCACGAATTTTCAGAAACTCACTTAGATAACATCTATGCGTTGCTAATAAGGCATCGCCTATAGATTGCCCTATAGCATCGTGATAGACTGTCCAATCCTCATCTGCCAACATAGCACGAGCCAAAGTATAACCATTGGTATGTAAGCCTGTAGATGGCAAGGCAATAATCACATTCCCGTCTTGGATGCGAGAACCATCAATCACATCAGCACGATCTACAACCCCAATGATTGTCCCTACCACATCGACTTCACCTTTGGCATAGACACCTGACATCTCAGCTGTCTCGCCACCCAATAAGGCTGTATTTGCATCTTGGCAAGCTCGCGCCATACCTGTCACAATATCGGCAATCTGCTGAGGATTGAGTTTGTCCGAAGCTACATAATCTAAGAAAAATAAGGGTGTTGCACCTTGTACGAGAATGTCGTTGATACAGTGATTAACTAAATCTGCACCAATGGTATCCCAGCGATTCATCTGACTTGCGACTTTCGTTTTTGTACCTACACCATCTGTACTCGCAACCAGAACAGGGTCTTGCATATGGGCAAGCGATTGTAAGCTAAATAAACCACCAAAGTGTCCCACGTCAGATAAAACAGAGGTGTTATAGGTTGCACGAACAGCCGAGCGCATCATCGATACTGCTTTTGCACCAGCATCAATATCAACACCTGATTTCTTATACATACTACTCACGAATTTTTCTCCCAATATCATGTCGATAATGCATTTTATCGAAATAGACTTGACTACCAACATTAGCATAAATTCGGTCTAAAACATTTGCCAAGTCATCACCACGCGCTGTTACAGAAAGCACACGTCCACCTGATGTCACAAGTTGATTATTTTGATCAATGCTTGTCCCAGCATGGAAAATTTGTATCGTATCATCAAGGTTTTTAATGATAATCGGAATACCCTTAGGATAGCTTTCAGGATAACCACCAGAGGCTAACACAACGGTTGCACACGCCCCGTCATGCCATTCAATATTTTGTTCACTGAGCGTCCCATCAATACAAGCATTTATCAGGGTATATAAATCACTTTTGAGCATCGGTAAAACAGCTTGCGTCTCAGGATCACCAAAGCGACAATTGTATTCCAAAACTTTCATACCCGCGTTGGTACGCATAATACCTGCATACAAAACGCCATGATAGGGTATGCCCTGTTGTTGCATTTCTGATACGATAGGTTGCAAGATACGATCACAAATATCGGTTATTTCTTCTTCAGAAATATCATTAGCAGGTGCAAATGCTCCCATTCCCCCTGTATTCAATCCTTGATCGCCGTCTAATGCGCGTTTATGGTCACGAGCAACCATCATAGGTATAGCAATCTCTCCATCGCAGAAAGCAATAACCGAAAATTCATCACCGATTAAACACTCTTCGATTACAATTGTATCCCCTGCCAAACCAAATGCTCTATCAGCAAGCATATGATGTACCGCAGATTCTGCTTCATCAGGTGTGTCACAAATCAGAACACCTTTACCAGCTGCCAAGCCACTGGCTTTCACAACAACAGGTTGTCCAAAATCATGAATAAACCGGATCGCATCATTTTCGTTATTGAAGATGCCATAAACAGGTGATGGGACATCGACCTTTTGCATAAAATCACGCGCAAATGCTTTAGATGCTTCGAGTTGAGCCGCAGCCTTTGACACGCCAAAGATACGTAGACCTTCATTTTCAAAGACATCTACAATACCGAGCGCCAAAGGAATCTCAGGTCCAACGACAGTGAGTTGAACATCCCGTTCTTTAACAAGCTGAATCAATCCAGCAAAGTCATCAACAGCAATATTCACGTTTTCACAACTCGCCAACGATTCCGTTGATTGCCAAATTGTACCCCCATTACCGGGGGTGACAATAACGTGACTAACTTGTGGTGACTGAGCTAGTTTCCAAGCGAGCGCATGTTCACGCCCACCTGATCCGACAACTAAGACTGTGTCACTCATCCGCCCCAAACCTCCTCAAACAACATCTTGTCGCGATCTTCTGCCATAAGCCATGGTGGAATGTTGATTGGATAATTTCCTGAGAAACATGCCGAGCAGAAACCACCATCTTCTTGAATACCTGAATTGATAGCACTTAGCATCCCATCATGGGACAAATAAGCCAACGAATCGGCATCAATTTCTTCGCGAATCCCCTCAATATCAAGTTTATTTGCAATCAGTTCGTTGTAAGTTGCCATATCGACCCCCATAAAACAGGGGTGACGAACTGGCGGAGACGATACACGAACATGTACCTCTGCAACGCCAGAAGATCGCAAGAGCTTCACTAAAGCTTGAAGAGTATTACCGCGTACAATTGAATCATCAATCAGAACAATCCGTTTGCCTTCAAGGTTATTAGTCAAAACATTAAACTTAAGACTAATACCTTGCTTACGGAGTTTGTCATCAGGTTGGATGAAGGTACGTCCAATATATCGGTTCTTAGTTAAACCTTCTGTAAAAGGAATATCTAATTCTAGACTATAGCCAATCGCCGCTGGTGTAGCGGAGTCAGGTACAGGAACAATCATATCCACATCAGCAGGGGCTTCTCGGGCAAGCTGTCTACCCATGTTCTGTCTGGCGATATGGATGAGCTGTCCATCAAATTGACTATCAGGACGCGCAAAATAGACATATTCAAAGACACACATTGCACGTTTCGGATTAGGTTCTTGTCCTATAAAGGATGTGATTCCATCCTCATCAAGCCGTACGATTTCACCCGGTTCAACATCCCGCACAAAATCTGCTCCAATGGTACTCAAAGCACATGATTCAGATACAACAACATATGTACCATCATCAAATTTACCAATACACAAAGGACGCAAGCCTAAGGGGTCACGCACAGCATAAACAGCATTACGGGTAAGCAATGTTAAAGAATATGCACCTTCTGCCAAGTGCATCAACATACGAATCTGGTTTACCCAATGGTCATCAGTCGTATTGGGCAGCATTTCATCGCCCCAGACTTCTGTCGGTGCAGAAATAATTTGTGTAATCATCTCACTATCGCTACTACTGGTTAAGCCTACACCGCGTTTAAGCAGGCGTAGTCGAATGTTCATAGCATTGGTCAGGTTACCATTATGGGCTAGACCCAACGGACCTTGTATTGTCTCGATAAGATAGGGTTGAGCATTATTGAGTTTTACACCACCCGTTGTCGAATAACGGGTATGTCCAATACCTAGATGTCCCTTCAATGGGGATAAATTTTCCTCTGTAAAAACTTGAGAGACTAATCCCATCCCTTTACATTGATAGGCACTTTTACCATCACATGTCGCAATACCCGCACTTTCTTGACCACGATGTTGTAAAGCATACAGTGCAAAAAATGCCATGCGTGCGATGTCACGTTCAGTTGAATAAACACCAAAAACGCCACATTCTTCTTTGGGTTTATCATCTAAAAATTGTACATTTGTCATATGTTGAGTCATTATGAGTTCACCTTAACATCATCTGCAATACCAATTTTCTCAGCATCGGACATATCTGAGGATGACCCCATTAAAATAGGAACTATAGCTTTTGTCATGATATTTTCCGTTCTATCGAGTTAGATGGTTGCTAGAGATTGTTGGATGCGAACATCGGCAGGCAAATCTCCTGCAACAAAGGCTTCGCCCGTCAATTTTTCATATGCTTGAATATAGCGAGTAGCAACTTCAATCATAAAGTCTGTTGGCATTTCGGGAATTTCACCTTCGCCACTATACCCTTTTGATTTAAACCATTTCCGCAAATATTCCTTGTCGAAATTTTCAGGTTCATCACCTATGTCATAAGTGTCTTTTATCCAATAACGACTACTATCAGGGGTGTGAATCTCATCAATCAAGATAAGCTCACCATCGAGCAAACCAAACTCGTACTTTGTGTCGACAAGGATTAAACCTGCTTTATCAGCAACTTCTTGTCCGCGTTTGAACAGGGCTATCGCAACAGCTTCAATTTGTTTGTATAGGGTCTCATCAACTAAGCCACGGCTGATAATTTCATCACGAGTAAGCTTTTCATCATGTGCGCCACCCTCAGCTTTGGTTGTTGGAGTGATAATCGGATTGGGAAGTGCCTGATCTTTTTGTAGACCATCTGGAAGATGAATACCGTAAGGGGTACGGTCACCATTATTATAAAGTGTCCATAAAGATGTGCTTGTTACACCTGTAATATAACCACGCACAATAATTTCAATAGGTAGTGGCTGAGCTTCATAAGCTAGTGTTACATTAGGGTCAGGTGATTCGATGACATGGTTTTTTACAATATCCTGTGTCTGATTAAACCACCATAAACTTAATTGATTAAGAACTTGTCCCTTATAAGGGATCACCCCTAAAACACGATCAAAAGCTGAGACACGGTCAGTGGTAATCAAAACACGTTTACCATCAACTTGATAAATATCACGTACTTTCCCGGTTTGCTTCTCACCGAATCCGGGAACATCAACAGATGTCAATGTTTTCGGCACCGCAACGCTTAATTCGTCATACGTCAGCATATTAGTTAAAACTCTCCTTCAATATACATAAAATGATTACATTATCAGACATTTTGTACGCCGTTGATAAACAATTTGAGTCCCAAGCCACCATTCACACCACGATGATATTGTGGATGTTGCCAATTATAGATGTGATTTTCAGGGTGTGGCATTAACCCAAATACATTGCCCATGTTATTTGTCAAACCAGCAATATTACTGACTGACCCATTTGGGTTTGCTGGGTAACTTGCAGAGCTACCATCAGCATTTACATAGGTGAGGGTATGCAAATTAGTAGACAAAATGCTCTGTGTTATATTATCATCCATTGTTAACACACGACCCTCACCATGTGCAACAGGGCAATATAATAATCCTTCTAGATTGTTTGTGAATAGGCAATGACTATTGGGATTCGCTTGTAAATAAACCCAGCGACATTCAAAGTGTCCTGATTCATTATCAGTTAAGGTAACTTTATCTGCCAAATCTCCATCAGGTAGTAATCCAGATTTGACAAGGGTTTGAAATCCATTACAGATACCAATAACTGGACGACCTGCATCAACAAAATTTGCAATACTATCTGCAAACTCGGTTCGTAAATCTAAAGCCCATAAACGCCCAGCCCCTAAATCATCACCATACGAAAAACCACCGGGAATAACCAGCATTTGGTAATCTTCAAAATGTCTTTCACCATTTCGAAGCTGGTTCAGATGAACAATCTCAGGGTTACCCCCCGCCATACGGCAAGCTAGGGCAACATCATGATCTCGATTCGTTCCATTTGCATGAAGAATAAGAACTTTAGGTTGGCTTGTCTTGATATTAGGAGGGTCGATTTGCGATAGTTTTGCGACTTTTGCAGGTTGGGGAATTTCTGTCCCCCATGCGACCGCCAAATCATCAATATCATATGTCCATTCGTCATCAGCATGAATAATTACTAATTGTTGATTATCAACTACTGTACCATTTCCATTGACAGTATATGGAACACCTGTCAATAAGGCTTCAAACCCAGTTACATCTTCTGGCTTAACTTCAACCACAAAGCGTGTTAAAGACTCTGAATATAATTGATGAATGCCTGTTAACATAGCATCTTGTGGTATTGTTGTCAGATCGATATCTGCACCTAAGTTACCACCAATACACATTTCGGCAATTGCAACTGCAAGCCCACCTTCTGACACATCATGACAGGCTTGGACATATCCAGCTTGGATAGCTTGGTGAATAGCTTTAAGAGTAGTTAAAGGATTTTCCACGGGTTGTGGAACTTTACCAATCTGGTTATTTGTTAGTAACGTATAGTGGCTTGCTCCCATTTCATCACGCGTTTGACCAATAACATAAATAATATTACCCGATTGTTTTAGGTCACTAGAAGTCGTTTTACGTGCATCAGGGACAATACCAACTGCCGAGATTAATAATGTTCCCGGAATTGCATGGCGATTGCCTGAGGAGTCCGTATATTCATTATTTAAGCTATCTTTACCACTAATAAAGGGCGTACCATATGCCAATGCGCCATCGTAACAACCCTGTACAGTTCGTACCAATGTACCAAGACGATCAGGTAAATTCGGATTACCCCAGCAGAAATTATCTAATATCGCAACTTGTTCAGGGTCAACACCAACTGCGACAGCATTTCGCATTGCCTCATCAATTGCAGCCCATGCCATAGCATAAGGGTCAAGCTCTGTATAGTGGGGGCATATTCCGTTAGATAAAGCGATGCCGCGATACCCTTGTGTGCTATTAACTGGAATTAAAACCGCTCCATCATTATGCCCATGATTATTAACTCCGCCAAAAGGTTTGACATGTGTTGCACCCTGAATTTCATGGTCATAACGTCGTACCACGTCTTCTTTGCTACGAATATTGGGGTGGGCTAAGAGTTGGAGCAAGAGTTCAGATGTATGCGGAGCGTCTTCTGGTAATTCTATAGGAATATCAGGGGCTTTCCAGATAGCTTGTAATTGTCTTGTGGGAATACCATCATGCAAGAACGCCATAGCGATATCGCCGACAATCTGCTCAGCGTTGTAAATTCGCATACGCCCTGTAGATTCTAATGTACCAATATGAATGGCTTCTACATCTTGTCCAGCACATATTTCTTGTAATCGATCCCAATTTACAGAAGGTACAGCCAAAACCATACGTTCTTGTGCTTCACTTAGCCATATTTCCCAAGGTTGTAGTCCATCATATTTAAGTGAAATTGTCTTTAGCTGTACAGTTGCACCTATATTTTGTGTCATTTCACCAACTGCAGAAGATAAACCGCCTGCTCCACAATCGGTAATAGCACTATATAGTTTTTCATCACGAGCGCGAATAATAACTTCTTGAACTTGCTTTTCTGTAATGGGGTTGCCGATTTGCACGGAACTACCAGCAACTGTTCCTGTTGTTGCATCCATCTCCATACTAGAGAATGTTGCACCACGCAATCCATCGCGACCAGTCCTTCCGCCAAGAACTATAATGTAATCACCAGCTTGAGGTGTCGTCGGGTGGCTGCCATTTGGCAAAATACCTAAACAACCACAAAAGACAAGTGGATTTGCAGTATATCCCTCGTGGTAATACACTGCCCCATTAACAGTCGGAATACCCATTTTATTGCCATAATCTTCAACCCCATGAATCACACCATTTGCAATTCGTTGAGGATGTAATGTGCCAGCAGGTAATTCGTCCATTTGCATATCTTGAGGACCAAAACACAATATATCGGTATTCGCAATGGGTTTTGCACTTACACCAAGCACATCACGCACAACTCCACCAACACCTGTATTCGAACCACCAAATGGCTCAATCGCAGAAGGATGATTATGAGTTTCCACCTTGAAGGCGATATCATAGTCATCATCAAAACGAATAATACCTGCATTATCAACGAAGACAGATCGCAACCACGGCTTATCTAACTTATCAGTTGCACCCCGAATATATGTTTTCAGTAATCCATGAATCTTGTGTGTACGATTATGGGTATCCGTAAAATCAATATTGGCGCGGAACGTCTTATGGACACAATGCTCACTCCATGTTTGAGCCAACATCTCTAACTCTAGATCACTTGGATCGCGTTGCTCTTCAATAAAGTAATCTTGTATTGCTTTCATTTCATCTAAGTCTAATGACAATCTGCGATGATAGCTAATATCAATTAATTGTTCATCATTCGCTTCGGCTAAAGCAATATATTCAACAATATCTATAGCCTGATTTACAGCAATTTGATCGATTCCAATTGACGTATCAATTGTATAGTGTTGGACAGTTTCGTTAGTAAATACGCCAATTGCCAACTGGTTTAATTCATCACTTGTTAAGTTGCCTGCCAACAAATAACGTGTCGCAGTCCCAACCCATTGCAATATGCCAACACCAGCATTCTGTATACGAATAGCTAGATTATCAGCAACCGAATTTGTTACACCTGCTAATGGCGCAACTTCAATTCTATGCGAAAAGCCATCAGGGTAAGATATGAAGACATCATCTGATGTGAGGTGATAATCCTCCGTAACGGCGTTTACCAGATATGTTGTTGCAATATGATGTAAATCTGATTTTGTAAATTGTCCATAGATAAAAAAAAGACGGACTGTTATACAATCCGCCAGAGAGGGTATATTAATCTGTTCAGATAAACGAACAAATCGGTTTTGTTGCCCAAATCCATTTAGTATGGATTGTTTGTTAGAAACTTCTATGCAATGTAGGGTTTGATTCAAGGGATACTCCGCAAGTTAATCAGTCCTTAAATTTATGCACCCAACTTTAACATAGGTTAATAGTAAATGTGTATTGTCAATCTTGCTAAAATAACCTGAATGTCGTTTAAGGAGAGGAAACCCACCGTAAAGTGCGTTAAGCTCAAAGTAACCAAACTAGAGC
>CAYGTY010000070.1:0-17585 GCA_964352825.1 uncultured Anaerolineaceae bacterium | reverse complement strand
AAGGAGAGGAAACCCACCGTAAAGTGCGTTAAGCTCAAAGTAACCAAACTAGAGCAATGCCACTTCTACGTTCTTACGGGCAATGGAGCAGCAATTTCAAACTATGAGAGCCTGTTCGTAATTCAATCCCGATATACTAAATGGATAATCACGCCATTTAATAATACGAAAAAACTTACTAGCAACATAATATTGTCATATCCAATTGTTGTTTGTAGGTAACCAAAGGTCATAGTGGAGCTAAACCAACCGATATTCCACAAAATTAGACCAATACTACTGGCAATGTTATGAAACTCTGGCGAAATTGAATCCATAAAGAGCGGTTGGAATAATGGTTGCATGGTATTTCGTACGCTAATCGCAATTACATAAAATGTGATGGCCATAATGAGTGTTTCGGCGATACCCAAACCGACAAAAGCGAATGCACTAATAAGCATGAGCGTTGTCAGTGCATTTACCCGACCAACTCTTAACTCCCAGATAGGATTAAGAAGCGGAACAATTCCCATAAAGAACCAGCCCAAACCAAGAATGCTCCCAATGACACCATCGGCTATCCCAAACTGATCTCTGAAGAATAGATTTAAGAAAGGAAAAGTCAAGCCACCTGAAATCCCAAATATGAATAGGGGTAATGATAGCTTTATCAAGAATTTCCAAGGGGGGGATTGTTTAAGTTTTGTGAGGGATATATCTATATTTATGATCTTATCTGGAAGACAAAACAGCGGCAATGTGCTTAAGATGATTATAAACGAAGCTAATAATATTGAGGCTTGATAGGATAGCGGCATTTGCTCTGGTAGAAGATTACCTATACCTTCTATGGCTAGAACATTACTCATTATAAATGGTATAAAACCACCTATGATACTTCCGCCTGCTACAGCAACCATACTGACTAGATTGTGGTAAGAAAATTGAGATGTATATTCTTCTTTGGTCGTCAGAGTAACCATAAATGGCGATTTCACGATTTGCCCAGCACCAAAAAAGACACCCCAAAAAAAGCGACTGATTGCTAGTAGAAGTAAACCTTCAACCATTACGGAGAGTGCAACACATAGCCCAATACCCCATGTTGAAACAATGATAATTCTGCGATTGCCCAGACGATTGGCGATTAACCCAATTGGTAATCCAGTTAGAAATCCGCTCAAGCGTGGTAAGGCTTGCAACAATCCAATCGTCTCAGCGTCATAACCAATACTGACAAGATAAAAATTCAGCAAAATGTCCGTTATGCCAAATAACCCAATATGAAATAACAGGCTATATGCTAAGAATAATAGCACCTGACGATTTATACCTAACATATATAAGCGTCTCTTGTTGAAGAAAATATCGTCATATGATCCTATCTTTTGTTATGAACTATAACTCTGATAATCAATAATTAACTAAAAAAAACTAATGCTTATTGTAATAAATCCACAAATTTCTTGACACTTTGTATATTGGGTTCTATACTCTCATCGATTGAACATAATTGCAACGCGATTGTCGACAATCATGAATCGTTTAAAGATTTATTCAATTATTATAGGATGATACCTATGCAGCCAATAGGAGTTAAGTCACTGCGAGAGCGCGTTACCAATATGTTACGAGCAGCGATCGTAAGTGGCGAACTAAAACCCGGTCAGGAACTTATAAGTACGGAATTAGCAACTCAGGTTGGTGTAAGCCAAGCAACACTAAGAGATGCAATATCTACACTGAGCGTTGAAGGATTAGTTGATACGGTTGCTTATCGCATTCCAACAGTCGCAAAATTTTCAAAAAAAGATATAGAAGAGTTATTTAGTGTGCGTAATATGATGGAAGCTTTTGCGATTACACAGATTATTGTAACGAAGCAAACTGCGGTTGCAGTAAAAGAGCTTTATGAAATTTGTCACGAGATGGAAATAGCTGCGAATAAAGATAGTCTAAAGGGTGTCAATGATAGCGATAGAAAATTTCATGATGCACTGATTAAACATAGTGGTAATAATTTACTCGAAGGTATGTGGAATATGGTCGCTCTCCGTATTCAACAAGTCATGTCATTGCGTAATCAGAAAAAGGGTGACTTACCACAAATTGCGCGTAACCACCTCGAGATTACACAAGTTATTGAGCGAGAAGATATTGAGAAAGCTATCGAGCTGATTGTTGCTCATGTTGTATTTGTAGCAGATGTAATTGCCGATAGCTGGGAAGAGAATGTAGAGTAACATCCAGATTAAATATTAGAGCTAGAAAGATTATGACCGAAGTAACTAAGGAGATTAAAGGTGACCTCTCAAACAAAGTCTCAGATTTTGATGCAACATCAAGCGAATGCTGAATTGAATACCTCTCTTCTGCCACAGTCGATGCAAAGTGACTTTGATCTGAGTGCAGATGAAATTATTTATCCACTGGATGAACAGATTATTGCAGGGTCATCCGAGGCTATGGAAGCGGGTCAAACACATTATGTTAATGTACCCGGTATTAGCCCATTGCGGGAAGCTCTTGCCGAATATCTAAATGGTGAGACAGGTACTCAATATCAAGAAGAAAATATTCTCGTCACAGCTGGGGCACAGGAAGCCCGTTTCCTCACTATTCAAAAGGTTGGTGAATTGTATGATAGCATTGCCATTCCTCAGGTTGTTCATCCTGGTGTCTTAAAGGCACTTGGTGTTCGTCCACGTAATATTGTATCGCTTCCTGTAGATATAACTCAAAGTGCATTACCTTCCGTCGACAGTATATCTAAAGCTATAGCGTCGGGTAGTCGCTTATTGTATCTAGAATCTCCATCTCGTTTGACGGGTGAAGTTTATAGTTCTGAAGAAGTAGCAAAAATTAGTGAACTTGCCTTACAAGATGACGTTGCAATTATTTGGGATCAGGGACTTGCATCATGGGTAGCTAGCACAACTTATTCGTCAATTGCTAGTAGCGATACCGAGACAAAACAAATGGCGACGATTGGTGAGGCATGGCCGGGAATGGGTCTAGCAAACTGGTTTATCGGATATATTGCTGCGCCGATTGAATGGATTGCACCAATGCAATCGCAAAAACAGATTATGGCGATATGCACCAGCACGGCAGCACAGTATGCGGCATTAGAAGCGAGTAAGCTCTTTGCTGAAACACGTTCCCAACAACTAGCGCAACTTAAGAAGCAAAAAGATGCACTCATCAAAGTTGCAAATGAGGCGAAACTTGATGTGATTGCTAGCGATGCGGTGAATATTATAGCAATAAGAATCCCCACAAGAGACAAGGCAGATATTATGGCAAAACTTCATGAGGCAGGCTTTGAAGTTGCGGATGGTGCAGGTTTTGGTGCACCGAATGTTATTCGACTCAATGTTTCGAGTGCAGCCGAACAAGCAATTAAAAAAATCAACTGATTTGTTTGAGGATAAATAATGAGCGAGAAGAAAAAAGAAGGAACAAGTTTACTTTATCAGTTAATCGGAGAAGCCCGAACTTATGATGATGCCATCATCATGGGACGTGGCGATCCAGATTTTGATACACCAGAGCATATTGTTGCTGCTGCAAAACATGCAATGGTTCATCATTATGCAGATTATACGCCGCCAGAAGGCATCATTACCTTACGAGAAGCAATCGCTGAACGCGTCAAAAAGATTAATAATATTGATGTCGACCCCGAAACTGAGGTTGTTGTTACGAATGGCGGGCAGGAAGCACTATTCTTGATGACGATGGCTGTTATCTCAGAGGGTGATGCGATGATTGTTCCAGAACCCAACTATAACACTTATGCTGATGCGCTTCTGTTTGCAGGTGGCGAAAAAATCGCGATTCAAACCTATGCCGATACTAACTTTCATGCTGATCCAGAAGTTGTTCGGAAAGCGGTCACAGACAAAACCCGTGCATTATTACTTGTTTCCCCCAACAATCCGTCAGCCAGTGTTATCTCACCAAGTGATATGCAAGCTATGCTAAAAATTGCACAGGATCACGACCTGATGATTCTTGCCGATGATATTTACGATTTATTTGTCTATGACGATTATGAACATGTGAGTCCCGCATCACTACCCGGTGGTAAAGAACGCACATTGACACTCAACGCGCTTTCAAAAACATATTCGATGACAGGGTGGCGCCTAGGCTGGATTGTTGGTCCTGCGGATTTAATGGCACGTGTGAAAGAACTAAAAACTGCCATAAGTGGTGGAACATCCATTATCTCGCAATATGCAGGTTTAGCGGCACTGACAGGACCTCAAGAACCGCTCGAAATGATGAGAGAAGCCTATATACAGCGGCGACAGATGGTATTAGAAGCACTTGAGGCAATGGGTATGAAATATGGAATGCCACAAGGTGGACAATTTGTCTTTGCTGACATTAGTTTTACAGGTATGGGCAGTGCAGAAATAGCTCAGAAGATGTTAACTGATCAACATGTTTTAGTATATCCCGGTGCGGCATTTTCAAAAGATCGCAAAGATTATATCCGTATGACTTTCTTACAACCTGAAGATAAGTTGAAAGAAGGGCTGGAGCGGATGAAAATAGCGATCGATAACATTATGTCTGAGAAAATATAAGGATTAAAAACAATGGTCACATTAGAGACCAAAAGTAACTGGACAATTCTGATAACTGATAAAGACTATGCACCTGCGGTTGATATGTTGAAGTCAGATTTTCCGCAACTTACATTGGTTTGCCCAGATGATACACAAGCCCTTGATGACCTGACTACAAGTGAAATTGATGGGGTAATTACTGATTTTACACCAATTGGTGATTCACTACTTGGACAACTAGATAATCTAACTACAGTCTTAAAATTGGGTCGTAACTATTTTAATGTCGATGTTGATGCTGTTCGCGAACGCAAACTAACTTTTGCTTGTGTACCACGCAAAGGACCAAATTGTGTTGCTGAACTTGCACTCACCTTTATCATGTCACTGAGCAAAGACATCCTTGCCTCACATGATAGTGTCGTTTCCAGTGCATATCGCTTTCGTGGTCTTAAACCAGAGATTACTGCCCAACGGAAAATGGCGTTCCACTGGATGAAAAATATGCGCGTCCATGAAGTCACAGGCAAGACTTTAGGAATCATCGGTATGGGTGAAATTGGGTGTGAATTAGCACGTCGTGCGAGTGTTATGGGAATGCGAACAATTTACTATAAACGCAGCCCCTTATCTTCAGAGTTAGAACAACGATTTGATGCAACGTATCGAGACTTGGATACATTATTAGCAGAAAGTGATTATGTATGTGTTGCAACACCCCATACACCTGAGACGGAACGTATGATCGGTGCTGAACAAATCGCTCTGATGAAAGAAACTGCATTCATTGTGAATATTGCTAGAGGTGGCATTATTGATGAATCCGCTATGATTACTGCATTACAAGAAAATCGAATTGCTGGCGCAGGATTAGATGTCTTTACTTATGAGCCATTACCAGCAGATAGCCCTTTATGTACCTTAGATAATGTAATCCTTACACCACATATTGGTGGGGGAACGGGAACAAATCGAACACTTGAACTCAAAGATGCGTTAACTGAAATGGTGCGCATTCTTTCAGGTGATAAACCGCATATTAATGTATCGCATAGATTAGTCTAATTTCAGAAAGTCTACCTTATGGCGTATGAAGTAAAAGATACAAAACTTGTTAATCACTATTCATTAGAAACATTGCAACAGTTCACCATCGAGTTTATGCAGGCGCTGGGTGCTACATCAGAAGAAGCTGATATTATCAGCGATGGCTTGATGACGGCTTCTCAGTGGTGGCATCCAGGGCAAGGGCAGGGATTAGAAAAATTATTCCGTTACCATCGTCGTGTCAAAAATGGAGGCATTATTCCAAATGCACCAATGGAATGGATAAAAGATGGTCCTTCTTATGGATTACTTGATGCAGCAAAAGGGTTTGGATATGTCTCTGCACATCGTGCAATGACTCGTGCGATAGAAAAAGCAAAGATAACTGGCATTGCAATGGTTGGAGTACGGCATAGTAATCATTTTGGAATTGCGGGTTATCATGCTTTGACCGCTGCAAAACAAGGTTTGATTGGCTGGTCATTTACTAACGCTAAAGCTGAAATGGCACCATGGGGGTCTGCACAAGTTGTCTTAGGTACGAATCCATGGGGTATCGCAATCCCACGTAAAGATCATCATGCAATTGTTCTCGATATGGCATTAACGATGTCAGGCAAAGGAATGATGGGTTGGTATCAGCGCGAAGGACGGGAGATGCCTGATAATTGGGCGTTGACCCCTGATGGACAAACAACAACTGATCCCTCAGCGGCAATGGATGGACCACTATTACCCATTGGTGAATACAAGGGTTACGGCATGAGCTTGATTACGGATGTGTTGAGCGGTGTCATGACGGGCGCATTATTTGGGCTAAGTGTCTTCCAAGATGACAAAAATTTTGATGTCGGACATACCATGATGGCAATTGATCCGACTGCTTTCCTCTCACCTGAGGAATTTGACCAACGACTCGAAAAGCTAGTAGCAGAAGTTAAAGGTGCTGACCCTATTGACCCTGCCCGTCCAGTTATTTTACCCGGTGAGGTCGAGTTTGAACGTATGGATGAACGTCAGCAATCAGGGATACCTGTTTCCCGCAAGACTGTAGAAGGTTTGCATGAACTTTCTAGTGATCTTGGAATTAAATTTTCATTATAGAAAAAGTAATCAACGATTAAGGAGATAACATGCCTGAGGTCATAAACATTGGAACAGTCTCAGCAAAGCCGGGAGAAATGAAACGGGGTGGTATCCCCATCCCCAGTGATATGTATGGTCGTTCCCGTGAAATTCCCATTATTGTTTATCACGGTGTAAATGACGGTCCTATTTTATGGATAAATGGTGCGACACATGGTGATGAGCCAGAAGGTCCATTCTCGATATTTAAAGCAATACAACACATTGACCCTAAAAAACTCAGTGGCACAGTTGTTGCCGTACCTGTATTGAATGTGGCAGCTTTTACAGCAGGAACACGTGGTGATCCACTCGACACATTCTCTTATGATATGAATCGCCTTTACCCAGGTAAAGAAAATGGCTACCCAACCGAACGTATAGCTTATGCTCATTGGCAAGCTATGAAAGATCAGTGCGACTTGCAGATTGCCACGCATTCGGGTGGTGAACATTCCTATTTAGCGCATATGATTTTCGCCTCTGATAACGCAGTTAGCTTAGAACTTGCTGCCGCGATGGGGAAAAAATGGAATTTAGTATTCCGTAGTGGAACAGGTGGGGGCAACCCTAGCTCACAAATGGGGGCGTTAGGTAAAGGTGGTATCACGGTTGAACTTGGTGGTAATTGCCGAACCTTAACAAGCGATTTTCATCATATTGCTGATGACCTTGCCAATGGTTACCTCAATGTGATGCGCCATTACGGCATGATTGAGGGAGAAGCTGAGTATGAAGATGCTTGGCGGATGGGTTTCCAAATTCCATTATTAGCACCTGCCACAGGTATGTATGTGGGTAACCCCGATTTACCATTTGAAACCGAAATTGCTGAAGGAACCATGATTGGTCAAGTTTATGACCTATACGGTGATGTCATTGGAGAAGTCAAAGCACCCCAAAAAGGTGTGATATTTGGAATGCGTTCAAGACCCTCGGTAATTGAAGGGCAATGGTGCTGCTTCTTTGGTGTTGTAGAAGAAACTGTAAACAATCTTATTCCATAGGTACGAAGATGAACCATATAAGGATAATCCAATGGTGCTAAGTCAAGAAAATTCAGTCAATCAACGGCGTGGACTCATACCTGAGGATTTGATGCAATTTCGCTGGTTAGATGAGATGGCGCTTTCTCCAGATGGGTTAAGAGTAGCTTATACGATTCGGCGACCCGATACAGAGTCCAATGGGTATATAACACATCTGTATTTGAGAGAGTTAGATGCCCTTTCTGCAAAACGGTTAACATCAAATGATTGTCAGGTGTCGTCTATTTCATGGAGTCGTGATAGTTCCCAGCTAGCCTATAGTTATAGAGATGAGAGTACAACTTCTGTGCGGGTTCTCTCGTTAAACGATAACACACAGACTGTTTATCCTACGGGGGAATCATCTTTATCCAGTCTTGATTGGTCAGCTGATGGCACAAAGCTCGTTGGTGTACGTCGAACAAAAATACAGTCACCTGATGATCGTGGACCAATCATGGGTATTCCCCAACCAACCATAAAGGTAATTCGTCGCTTACGCTATAAACAAGATGGTGCAGGTTGGGTTCATGATCGTTTTACACAGATTTGGGTGCTGGAATTATCGACAGGGGACTTTGTTCAGGTCACACACAGTGAATGTGATTATTCATCTCCAACATGGAGTAACCATGGATCAGAAATTGCGTTTGTTGGTATGGCACGTGAACAGAATGTCCCTTTAGGATATGGTCAAATCTTCACCTGTAACTTCCCTGATGGCAGTCCGAAACTTCTCCTAAAAGATTGGCAAGGAACAGCAGTCAGCCCACAATGGGGAGATGATGACCGTTATATTGCATTCGCTGGACATAACCATGCGCCACCTGTTAATCGCCGTAACTTCTGGCAACCTCACTTAGCCAATGTCGAAGATGGTACAGCCATCAAATTAGGTCAAGATATTGATGAAGAAGTTGGGAATTATGCTGTTGCCGATCAACGCAAAGGGTTAGCCAATGTCACGATGAAGTGGGCAACTGGTGATCCATGGATATACTTTTTGCTGACCGAACAAGGAGCTACAAACCTCTATCGCATTAATACTGATGGCAAATATGAAAAAATAGTCGGTAGTGAAAGTGTGACATTCGAATATAGTCCAGCTGTCGGTGGCAAAGTTGCTTATGGACAAGCCGACCCTACAAATCCCGGTGAACTATATATCTGGGATAATGGCGAGTCAACTCAATTAACAAACCTTAACCCATGGTTACGCGATCATCAGCTAGCAACGCCCGAGAGCTATTGGTATGACGGTGTTGATGGCGCAAAAGTACACGCATGGCTGATGAAACCCCTCAATTTCGAGGAAGGTAAAAAATATCCTCTCGTACTCTATGTACATTGTTCCATGTTCTCTTGGGATTTTAATCATGAATTTCAAGTTTATGCCAACGCTGGCTATGCCGTTGCCTACTTTAACCAACGTGGGACAACGGCAGGTTATGGTCAAGACTGGACACATTCTTCTTCAGGCGATCAAGGTGGCAAAGACTATGAAGAAATTATGCTGGGAGTGGATGAACTCGTATCTCGCCCTTATATCGATGCTGAAAATATGGGTGTTACAGGAGGCAGTTGTGGCGGTTTCATGACCAATTGGGTTGTCGGGCATACAGATCGTTTTGCTGCGGCAGTTACCCAACGCTCGATTACCAATCAGATTAGTTTCTTTGGCACATCGGACATTGGTCCTGAATGCACAGGTGGAGAAACACGCACTGATCCATGGCGAGATTTACAAAGTAGTTGGAAACAATCTCCCATTGCTTATATCGACAATGTAAACACGCCGCTTCTCATTATCCATAGTGATGAAGATTATCGTTGTGCTTTAGAGCAAGCTGAGCAGATGTTTGCAGCTCTGAGATGGCGTAACAAACCAGTGGAATTGGTGATATTCGAAGGTGAAAATCATGGTTTATCGCGTGGGGGTCGTCCGGGGAATCGGATTGAACGCCAACGTCGCATACTCGGATGGTTTCAGAAATATTTTGTTGTTACATCAACCACTGTATCAGTCCCGAACTAAAGGAGTGAGATAATGTTAAAAGTCGGTAATTTGACAGCACAAGACGGAGAACATGTCTTTGGTTATTTAGAGTGTGCAGCCTCAAGGTCAGGACTACGACCAGATGTCCCCGTTCATCTATTTGCAGGAACTGAACCTGGTCCTACATTGCTTGTACAGGGTGCAATTCACGGTGGTGAGATCATCGGGTCTATCGCTATATTGAATTTTATTGGCAATCTTGATCCCACAAAAATCAAAGGGAATGTGATTGCTGTACCCGTGGTGAATCGAGCGGGGTTTGAGTTAGGTGAGCGTGGGTCACGGGTTGATAACAAAGACATCAGCCGATTATTTCCTGGCAAAAAAGATGGCAGTGTTTCCGATCAGATCGCTTATGTCTACTATAACGAAGTTATCAAACAAGCTAACGTTATGATCGATTTTCATGCTGGTGGACGAACTGCTTATGAACGCTATGTACTGTTTGGCGCAGAAAAAGACCCAAATAACTTAACAGAAATCGAGAAAAAACGTCGCAAGCTAGTCGTCGCATTTGGGCTCGATCAAGCTGCATTTTTCCCACCCGGAACTTTTGGCGCGAACCAATCTAAGACAGCAATTGAAGATGCTGGAACAGTACAAATCACTCTTGAATTTGGTGGTGGCACAGGCTGGTTTAAGAACGGTGATGATAATGTGCGCGATGCTGAACGCGGTATTTGGAATGTGATGAAATCTATGGGCATGACTGATGGCGAATTAGAGTCTGATGGACCACTGTGTACTGTTTATAACGCAGGTGTCGTTATCTGGAAACCAGACGTTGATGGTTTATTTATTCGGATGCGTAAATTCAAGGATGAACTAAAAGCTGGAGACATCTACGGCAAACTTGTCGACCCTTACACGGGTGAATTATTAGCCGAGATGCCAACGCCAGAAGACGGTATTGTAATTCCTAGTGGTCAAGAATGGCCAACTATCGGTGCAACATCAGTTGGTATTCTGGGCACAATTGATCGTGTAGATGATCGTCGCACAATGGATTTATCCCTTACTTTTGATTAGTTCACTTGGAGCATATGTAAATGAAAATAGGCACAATAGAAGCTAAACAAGGTGAAAAAAGCTACGGGTTCTACAAAACAGGTGAAACTCATGGGCGTTTTCCAGTACAAATTCCGATGCACCTAGTTGTTGGGGCAACTGATGGTCCTATGCTTGTGGTGCAATCAGGAATGAGTGGTCTGGAAATTGAACCCTCTTTAATTCTGCCACAAATTATTAATGAGCTAGACACTTCAACTATGAAAGGCACAGTTGTGATTGTGCCACTAATGAATACATCGGGGTTTGAGTTTACACAAATTAATACAGCATGGGATGATAAACACCTCAATCAATTAGGTAGAGGCAAAGCAGATGGCACAGTCAGTGAGCAGATGATTTATCAGTATTATGATGCCGTTATTTCTCAGGCAGATGCACTTCTCGATATTCGAAGTGGTGCACAGTGGAGTTATCACCAATATGCACGCGTTTATTCGTCAGGTAATACTGAAAAATCTAAAGCGATGGCGATGTCATTAGGTATGCCACACGTTGTTCTTGGTGAAGGTGACGATCAATCTATTGGGTATGAAGCAACAAAAGATGGAAAAACAGTCGTGTCGGCATATATCGGTGGTGGACCGGGTTTACGGGATTATCGTGATCAAGATTTAGGGCGTGTTCGTAATGCTGTACTAAATGCAATGCGTCATTTAGGTATGTTAGATAGCCCACTAGAATCCGATATTGAAAAAGTATCGGTGATTCAAGAACACACAGTGATTATGCCAGCAGGTGAACGCGGATTTACCTTCATGGATAAAACTAAACGTGGAACTTATGTAAAAACAGGCGATCAATTGGGTTATGTACGCCACCCATTTTCTGGTGAAGTTCTAGGAAATATTGTTGCTCCCAAAGATGGCGTTATGGTACATGCTGGTGCAGCTTGGCCCGTACCATTAGAAGACACAGTTTTAGCAATTTTAGGTGATCTGATCGAAGAGGTAGATTTTCGTTCCTAAGCTTAAACACTTGGCGGATGAATTGAATTGACTATACATGTTTGAATACTAAGGAGCAGATGATTTATGTTAACACATGATGGACTAAAACGAGATGTCGCCAAACGGATTGAGCGCGTCCAAGCAATGATGAAAGCTAATGATTTAGATGTTTTGGTTATTACAGGTCATGCCGCACCCGGTAGTATTGGTGCAATGCGCTATATCACTCATGCTCATCTGTGGGGTGGGGGAGCATATGCTGTACTCGGTGTAAACGACCCTCATCCATGGTTACAGGTTTGGAGTTCGTATCAAGCGGTTTGGAGTCGTAACGAAACAACGACTTTACCTGAACGTGTTGAATCACCCGCTGGAGACATTATCGAGCGGACTTGTGACCTTGCCAAAGAATATGCCACAGGTAGTAAACGAATCGGTATGGTCAACATGAACAAACTCATGAGTATCGGTACTTATCAGCAATTTACCAAGACACTTGGCGATTACGAACTCGTTGAAGTCACGGATGCTTATAACGAAATCCGCCAGATTAAGACCCCGTTTGAACTCGAGGCGATTCAGCAGAATGGTGCAATTTTGGATTCTGCAATGGATATCTTTGTTGAACATGCTCATGTTGGCGCTAAATATTGGGATGCTTGTTCTGCTGTAGAAGGCTATATCAAATCGTTCGGGGGATTTTGGGGGCGTACAAAACTTTCTCTAGACGGCACACCCTATACAGTGCCTACCGCTAAAGACCTCCGTATGAAACGTGAAGATATTATAAACTTTGAGATTGTATATGAATCTCCTTATGGTTATTGGCTCGAGATGACATCTGTCTTTTCATTTGACCCCTTACCAGATGAAGATCAAGCTTTGCTCGATGGTTATCTGTTAGCAGTAGAGAATTCAGCCGCAGTCGCTAAAACTGGCAATACATTTAGCATGATTTCGGATGCCAATGATAAAACCCTGCGTGATTTAGGATTCCCTGTCGATGGTAAACATACACCAGATTGCCATAGTACAGGTTTGGATGGTAGCGATGGTCCGAATACCTTTGGTGCACCTGATTTTGTATTGAAATCTAATATGGTGCTTTCATACCATCCCGGAACGGTTCTAGAACATGATCGAGGCTTTTTGATTTCTGATAATTTCCTAGTTACACCAGAGGGTGCTGTTCGTTTGTCACCCCATCATGCAAGCCGTTACTATATGCGTCTTGACGCATAATTTAGTATGCTAGCATACCATTAGCATAATGTAACAAATAAAGGAGGTGATATTTATAAAGAATGTCATAATAAAATGGGTTCATTTTTTGTAAAGTTTAGAGTGTTGATACGTATAAAGGAGATAAACATGAAAATGAGAGTATTTTCCAGTGTACTAAGTCTAGTTATGCTGTTCAGTCTGTTAGGTTTCCAGACAGCAACCGCACAAGACGGTGTATCAGAATTTGTATTCGCTCATGGTGGTCCGATCCGTACAATGGACGCACCTGTAACTTGGTTTGGTTCAACACATTGGTTGACCAATTTATTGTATGATTGTCTGATTTGGCGTGCCGCTGATGGTGATGGATATGTTCCACAAGCAGCCGAAAGCTGGGAAAATATTGATGACCTGACATGGCGTTTCAACCTGCGCGAGGGTAATACCTTCCACAATGGTGAACCGCTAGATGCAGAAGCTGTTAAGTGGAATCTTGATCGTGTCCGCACGCGTGAAGATTTCCTTGTACAACCTCAATGGCAATTTATTGATGAAGTTATCATCATTGATGATTTAACTGTTGATGTCATCACGAATGAACCATACCCATATTTTGAATATGATGTCAGCTACAACGGCTGTGAGTTGTTACCCCCTGACTATATGGAAGAAGTTGGCGAAGAAGAATTTGCACGCACTCCTGTCGGGTCTGGCCCGTATAAATTGACCGAATTTACCGAGAGTGATCGCTATGTCTTTGAAGCATGGGATGAATATTGGGGCGGTCGTCCAGAAGTTGATCGTGTCATCTATCAGGTTATCCCAGAACAATCTGCACAAGTTGCTGCACTCTTGGCGGGTCAGGTTGATTTAATTCCATCTGTACCTGTTCCAGATCGCGAAATGATCGAAGGTTCTGACGGTATTTCATTAGTCACAGAGACCTCTAATCGTATGCACCATTTCTACTTACGGGTTGAAACTGAGACAGGTGCAATGAATGAAACCTATCCAGATTATGAGCCTGCTACACTTGATCAGAATGTACGTCAAGCGATCAGCCATGCACTAGATCGGGCATTACTTGCTGAAGTACAAGGTGCTGCTAACCCTAGTTTAATTCGTGCTTGTTCATATTACCCTGAAGGTTCTGTCGGCGAATATGCAGACCCAGCAACTGTCGAAGGTTGGTATAATCCCGAACTTGCAAAAGAACTCCTCGCGGAATCAGGTTTTGCTGATGGTGAAGGCCCAACGATTTACCTCGATGCTCCAACGTTCCAATCAGGTAATGAAAAAGAAGTTGCAGAAGTCGCTGCTGCAATGTTAGAAGAAGTTGGTTTCAATGTTGAGCTAAATATCTTGGATAGCTCTGCTTATAACGAACAGATTTCATCAGGTGGTAATAACCGAGACATGAATCTTGCAACACTCGGTTGTGGTCCATCACTCGTACCATCATTCTATCAATGTGAATGGGTACAGGCGAACTACAATGTCTGCGTTGAAGAATGGGATGCAATTGGTGAAGCAATTGCTACTACAGTTGATCCAGATGAACGTTTAGCATTGTGGGAACAATGGTGGGAATACTACATCGATTATGCTCAGACAATAACTCTATATGAAATAGATAATGTTATGGCATATAATTCGGCAGAATTTGAGTTTGTTCCTCGTAAAGATGGCTGGTTTACCTTCCGTGATGTAAAACTCGCAGGCGGATAATCAGTTACAAATCAATATAAATAATAATCGGTGATAGCTCATTATCACCGATTATTGGTGTAACCAGGAGGTACGATGAAAGGCTTCATATTTGCCCGATTTGCGCAGATGATAATCACAGTCTTTATAGTCTCGTTGATTGTGTTCTTCTTAGTGCGGCTAAAAGGTGATCCAATCGCAGTTATGGTTCCACCAACATTTAACGAAGATCAAATTGCACGTATGCGTGAAGTTTGGGGATTTGATAAACCCATCGGCGAACAATATGTTATCTTCATTACTAAAGCGGTTACAGGCGATTTTGGAGAGTCGATTCAAGCGCGTCGCCCAGCAATGGAGCTGGTCATTGAGCGTTTAGGCTTTACATATATACTTGCTTTCACATCAGCATTAGTTGGTCTGACACTTGCTATTCCTCTTGGTGTTATTTCTGCACTTAAACGGAACAGTGCAATAGATTTACTGAGTACAATACTTTCATCACTGGGGACAGCAATGCCGAGCTTTTGGCTTGGTCTGATGTTGATGATTGTTTTTTCCGTAAATTTGCGTCTTCTACCAGCCTTTGGTGCCTTAGAACCAGCATCTATTATTATGCCGTCACTAACACTTGGTGTGGGGATGGCAGCACGCTTATCTCGACTTACCCGTTCGGCGATGTTAGAAATCCTGAATCAAGATTATATCCGTACGGCATATAGTAAAGGTTTGCAAGTTCGAGTTGTCGTCATTCGACATGCTTTGCGTAATGCGCTAATCCCAATTGTGACGGTTTTAGGCTTACAACTTGGATGGTTATTGGGTGGGTCTGTTGTTGTAGAAAGTGTATTTTCTTGGCCGGGTTTAGGACGATTAATGATCGAATCTATTAATGTGCGCGATATAACTGTCGTTCAAGCGGGATTATTCTGGTTTGCAATATCATTTATCTTGATTAATTTCATCGTGGATGCGCTTTATGTTTTCATTGACCCACGCATACAATATAGTTAGAAGGATTTATGAATACACAAACTGACACCAATTCTAAATCAATTAGTCGAGTTAATGTCTTAGAACTCCCACCGCCAAAAAGGCGTTCAAAACAGATATTGGAATCATTGACCCAGAGTCCTGTAGGCATTATCGGGTCGATTATTGTATCTATGGTGATTTTACTAGCAATTGTTGGTCCTGCGATTTCACCTCATGATCCTGTTGATAGTAATTTGCGAGCACGTTTTCAGCCTCCTGGGTATTCTGATGAGAACGGGAGTTATATATTAGGTACCGATCAACTTGGGCGTGACATATTGAGCCGTATTATTGCTGGAAGTCGTGTATCAGTACTGGTCGGTGTCACTTCAGTATTAATTGCAGGAACAATCGGTGTAATATATGGTCTAATCAGTGGTTTCTTTGGCGGTTTTATCGATACGATAATGATGCGCGTCGCAGATGGTATTTTGAGTATTCCTTTTATTATTCTTGTCGTTGCAATTTCAGGGGTTGTAGGAGCAGGTTTAACAACACTTATTCTGATTCTAGGTCTTACTGGTTGGGTAACTTATTCGCGTGTTATACGTGCCGAAGTCCTTAAAACACGTGAAATGGAATATATAACTGCTGCCTATGCTATTGGTCAAAATCAATTTCGAGTTATGATGTTCCATATTTTGCCTAATGTGATTTCATCTGCAATTGTGTTGGCTGCTGTTCAAGTTGGAGTAACAATTCTGGCTGAATCATCGCTCAGTTTTCTAGGGTTAGGGGTTAAATCTCCGATTGTCACATGGGGTTTGATGCTGGCAGATGGTCGTCAATATATCAATAGTGCATGGTGGATGACAACCTTTCCTGGTATAGCAATTACGATCACGGTATTGGGAGTCGTATTTTTGGGAGATTGGCTGCGCGATTTACTTGATCCAAACGTTCGTGGGCGTGGTTAGCTCAAAATAATTAGACTATGACATCATTTATATTTGAATCGAAACGCCAACGATAATGTATTTCTTCAAAGTTGTACATGTCAAGTCGAGTAGTATTAACAGGGATACGATCATTTCACCCCAATTACCATTCTAAGTTGTCATAAGTTTCGCTCCATATAGCATTCAAGAATTCTGCCATCAGGCAAAGAGGGTTGAGCCTCATTGATATTGTGATAGAGGTGTTCTAAATCTCGTTGCAAATCAAGCGATGGAAGTTGACCGTACTCCCCTTGATTGTCGTACACCGCCCCGATATTGTTAAGGGTCGTGCCTTCGCCCGCCCGATTGGCAGCTTAAGCTGAGTTCGCCAACAACATCACTTTGTGTTGAAAGTGTGAAAATATAAAATAGAGGTTTATATTTTCTCTATTCAGGCAAATCATTATTATAGGTTTACCCTATCTCATTCCGGGATTCACAATTACATCAGTCGAAGAAACTGAAACAAGCCTTCAAGTTTTTGCAATGAGCACAAGTCAACAGGGGAACTGCCCAACTTGTGGTAACGCATCCCATGCTTTGCATGGTTGGTATCACCGTCATCCACAAGAATTATCTTGTACGGGTCGCCATCTACGATTAAGACTGAAAGTAAGACGGTTTTTATGTATAAACGCGTGCTGCTCGGTACAAACCTTTGGAGAAAAACTCTCGTCATGGTTACCTGCATATGCGCGTCGAACACAGAAATTAACCGATTTGATGTATCAGATGGCATTAGATGTCGGGGCAGAGGCAAGTCATCGTTTGCTCAAATATAACCAGATTGGTGTGAGTGGTGATACCCTTTTGCGTATTCTGCGCAGAAAACAAGAACATCGTGT
>CAYGTY010000069.1:0-27649 GCA_964352825.1 uncultured Anaerolineaceae bacterium | reverse complement strand
TCCCTTTAGTAAAAATTAATTATAAGTTAATATTAACATATAGATTAACTTATAATAGTGATAGTGATCATATTATAGATATGACAACTATCAGAACTTGCGACACAAATCAAAAAGCACATCTAGCTGATATGCCTTTCTTTTAAACTCTAAATTATCAAACTACGTAGAGCAACCTGTCGGTCCAGCAAGCGGAATACCTAATACAGGGAATGCTGACACACACGTCTTCTTCGGCACATAAGGACTACCCTTTTCTGGGCGACGAATCTCGCGTTCAGGTAATTCGCATCCATCGAGCGGAATATCATCGCGGGCGATATCATCATCATCGGCTTGAGCCAGATAATGTCCACAGGTATACATCCAATCAATGTCATCTTGGTCAACATCGCCATCACCATCTACATCGGTCGTGCTACATTGCCCATCCAACATTCCGCCTTCAAAACACTCATTTTCACTTTGCTCTGTCATCTGAGCAAACCCAACCAATGTCAACGAAAATAATACAACAAGTATAAATAAAAACTTAGCTTGTTTCATGACACTTTCCCTTCAAGAGTACTTAATATAACTTAATTTAATTCTAACTGTGAAACTTATGAACAAACATTAAGATCTAAAGTTGAGAGTAATAGAAACCCCTGAAGACAAAAAATCACATCCGAAAGTATGCCTTTGTAAGTTTATATATTGTATTTACTTCTTAGCAATCTAATGGAAAGAAATCGCAATAATCATCATCACCGGGTTCTGGAAGTGAATCTTCACCTGTAGACCGTGGTTTAGGTGTATAAGGGCTACCTTTGTCTGGGCGTGGGATCTCACGTTCTGGTAGTCTACAGCCATCGAGTGGAACATCGTCGTTTAGGACATCGCCTGATTGTACGCGCATGAGCCACCAGCCACATTCCCACATCCAGTCAATATCCTGCTGATCCACATCCCCATCTAAATCAACATCCGTGGTATTACACTGCCCATCCATAAAACCACCATCGTCACAAGCATTTGAGGTTTCGTCATCAATTGCTACGACAGTTAAGGTTAGTAAACATAATGTAAAAAGAACAAATAAAATTTTGCGGAGTTTCATAAGATTTCTCCTTTCAGAGTCTAAATCTAAAAAGATTATAAACATTACACTTCCGTAATAATAGAGTGGGTTTTGAATTCTACACTCTGAAAACAAAAAAGGCACACCCGAAAGTATGCCTTTACTCATTGTTTACTATTACAGTTTTACTCCGCGCATGGGTCAAAAGCTAAAGGACTATCTAAAGCTGGAGAATCGAAGCAACAATCTATAGTTTGAGCTTGCAATCCATCTAAACTTGGGAATACAGCACAAGGGTCAGATTTCGATTTGGGTACATAGGGGCTACCTTTGTCTGGGCGTGGGATCTCACGTTCTGGTAGTCTACAGCCATCGAGTGGAACATCGTCGTTTAGGACATCGCCTGATTGTACGCGCATGAGCCACCAGCCACATTCCCACATCCAATCAATGTCTTGTTGATCGACATCACCATCCATATCGGCATCAGTAGTATTACATTGCCCATCCATGAAGTTACCTTCATCACAGGCATTTGAGGTTTCACCGTCAATTGCCATGACTGTTACAGATAATAAAAGTAATGCAAAAAGAACAAACAAAGAATTACGTAGTTTCACAAGTTTTTCCCTTCATATTTATCTACACAACTTAAGCCTATCATTAACACTGTCATTATCAAAGTAAAAATGAAACTTTTTTACAGCTTCGTTATATTTCAAAAAATCCGACAAACATTACAATACATATAACTAATCATTCATCATCACCAAACCACATCCCATTGCGTAGACGAAAAATCTCGGTTAACATCATGGCATAAATATTGAGATAAACGTTTAACAAGGATTATGTAATGACCTTATTTCCACGTTCAAGTGGTATCCTATTGCATCCAACATCCCTCCCCGGACGCTACGGTATAGGTGACCTCGGTCAAAATGCGTATCGCTTTGTTGATTGGCTAGTTGAGTATGGGCAGTCGATATGGCAGGTTTTACCCTTAGGACCGACAAGTTATGGTGACTCTCCCTATCAGACATTATCGGCTTTTGCAGGGAATCCCAATCTGATTAGCTTGGATAAATTGGTAGAAGATGGCTTACTCACAGAAGATGATTTAGCCGACACACCAGACTTCCCAGCAAACGCAGTTGATTATGGTTGGATTATCCCCTTTCATAATGAAAAACTGGCAATTGCTTATAAGAATTTTAAGAAAACAACCCATAGAGAAGCCTTTAATACTTTCACACAAGACAATGCTTATTGGCTCGAAGATTTTGCATTATTTGTTGCCCTCAAAAACCAACACGATTTACGCCCGTGGGTTGAATGGGAATCTGACCTTGCACTCCGCGATGAAAAAGCCATCTCAGAGGCAATCGAAACTTACGCGGATGAAATCGAAGAGCAAAAATTTCGCCAATGGATATTCCACAAGCAATGGTACGAATTAAAATATTATGCCAATAATAAGGGGGTTCGCCTTTTTGGGGATTTGCCAATTTTTGTAGCACATGATAGCTCTGATGTGTGGGCAAATCAGCATGAATACTTCTTAGATGAAACAGGCAACCCGACGGTGATTGCAGGCGTACCCCCTGATTACTTCAGTCCGACAGGACAACGTTGGGGCAATCCACTCTATCGCTGGGATGTCATGCAAGATGATGGTTATAGCTGGTGGATCAAACGTGTGAAGGGTATTCTCAGTCTGGTCGATTATGTACGGATTGACCACTTCCGCGGATTTGAAGCCTATTGGGAAATCCCTGCTACCGAAGAAACCGCAATGAATGGCGAGTGGATTAAAGGTCCTGAACAACAGTTCTTCCAAGCAATTCAAGATGCCCTCGGCGACTTGCCGATTATCGCAGAAGACCTTGGCGTAATTACCGAAGGTGTCGAAAAATTACGTGATGACTTTGGTCTCCCTGGGATGAAGGTCTTACAATTTGCATGGGGAGAACCGACTAATCCATTCTTACCGCATAACCACCCTGTCAATTGTGTTGTGTATACAGGAACACATGATAACAATACGACACTGGGCTGGTTCACGGATGAAGTTGATGAAGGCACACTGAGCTTCATGAAAGATTATCTAGGGCACGATATTCACGATATAGTCTGGCGGATGGCACGGGTTGGGATGCGTTCTAGTGGACACACCTTTATTATGCCGATGCAAGATGTGCTCGGGCTTGGCAGTGAGGGGCGTATGAATACCCCCGGTAAGCCAGCAGGTAACTGGACATGGCGTTTCACCGAAGAGGGTTTTAATCACTCAGGTAAAGATGCCCTGCTCCATATTACGCATATGTTCCAACGCCACCCCAGCCAACAAGAAAAAACTTACGGGGATGCCGCAGTCAAGAAATAACACAATCTAAATGACAAACAATTAGGGAAGGGCTTGACCTCTTCCCTATCAAAACCCCCATTTTCATAACAAGAGGATAAAATCCATGACCCAACTGCCTGAATGGACACAATACATTCATCATGATAGCTCAGAAGTTTATCTGAGTGACATTACCCCCCAAATTAACGATACAATTACGGTCAAAATTCGTGTTCCAGTTGATGCACCGATTAAGGTCTTATACCTCCGCAGTCGCCCTGATGGTGAATGGAGAAGAATACTGATGACAAAGATCGAGGCGAGTGCTGTCTGTGAATGGTGGTCAGCCGAGATGCCGATTACGATGTATCACAATAAATATGAGTTTCACTTTTTAGCGGACACAGGCTCATTTTATTATAACCAGTTTGGTGTTAGCCCAATTGATAGTCCCGATTGGTTTAACTTTGCAGTTCTAGGTGACTATGACGCGCCTGAATGGGTACGTGAACAGGTCTTTTATCAGATATTCCCAGAACGCTTTGATAATGGTGATCCATCCAATGATCGCATCGCAGGCGAAGACTCTGTCATGGGTAAACCTGTCCAAGTCCGTGAATGGGGCGACATTCCCAAGCCGTGGTTAGAAACACAGACTGTCGAATTCTTCGGTGGAGATTTGCAAGGTATCACCCAACATTTGGATTATCTACAAGACCTCGGCGTAACCGCTATCTACTTAAATCCCATATTTGATGCTGAGTCCAATCACTTTTATGACATCCGCGATTTTAGCAAAGTAGCAGAAAACTTAGGTGGAGATGACGCTCTGATTGAACTCCGCCAAGCAACAACGGACCGTGGTATGAAGCTAATCTTGGACATCACACCCAATCATATCGGCTTTCATAACCCGTGGTTTACCTCCGCCAAAGCAGACCCCAATAGTGAGACTGCCGAATTTTTCTTCCGCCACCCTGATACAGGAGAATTTGAGTATTGGTTGGGTGTGCCGACATTGGTGAAGCTGAATTACGGTAGCCAGAAACTGCGTGATTGGATGTATCGCAATCCTGATAGCCCTATCCGCAAGTGGTTACAAGCTCCTTATAGTATTGATGGCTGGCGGTTAGATGTCGCGAATATGACAGGCAACTACTGGCAACATCAACTCGATGGTGAAGTCTGGCAAGAAATGCGTGAAGCCATCAAAGACGAAAATCCTCATGCCTATATGATGGGGGAATACTTCCAAGATAGCAGTCCTCATCTGCGTGGTGATGGATTAGACGCGACGATGAACTATCAAGGCTTTAATACACCTGTCCGCCGTTGGATGGGTAAAGGTGACCTCGGCGTAGAAGAAGATAAAGACTTTGGTGATTTAACCCCATTCCCGACTGAATCCCTTGCTTTACAGTGGCGACAATACATGACACCGATTCCGTATGTGATTGCCTTGCAACAGTTCAATCAAATCGGTAGCCATGACATCAGCCGTCCGATGTGGGTTACAGACGGTGATAAGGCACTCATCAAAGCAGGAACAGCCCTATTGATGGGTTTCCCAGGGACACCTTGTGTTTACTATGCCGATGAGATTGGGATGGAAGGCGGACACGACCCTGATAACCGTCGCTGTATGCCGTGGGATGAAAACCAATGGGATAAGGACTTACGCTCATTCCATCAACAAGTGATTACCATTCGCAAAAATTCACATGCACTACAACAAGGCGGTTTCCAAGTTCTATATGCTGAGGGCGATTTAGTTGCTTTCCAGCGTCAATCTCTAAAAGAACAGATGATTGTGGTTGCTTATCGGGGTGGCGATAGTATGCCAGCAATCCATATCGACATGGTAAAAGCCAATATCCCTGATGGAACAACACTGACCGATTTACTGAGCAATACAAGTTATACTGTGGCAGATGGTCAACTCATGCTTGAGGGACTCTCACACGGACAATCGTTATTTTTACAAGTAAATCAATAAATAAGCTGAAAGGAAACAGAGCGGTGCCCTATACATTAGACTCAACACCACGCGCTGATGGATATAGAATGCCAGCGGAATTTGAATCTCATGCAGGATGTTGGATGCTGTTTCCTGAACGCACCGATACATGGCGTAATGGTGCATTACCTGCCCAAAACGTATTTGCGGATGTTGCGATTGCAATTTCACAATTCGAGCCAGTGACGATTGGTGCAACGACAACAAGTTATCAAATTGCTCGTGCCATGCTTCCCCGTCATATTCGAGTCATTGAACTGTCCTATAACGATTCATGGATACGCGATAATGGTCCTACGTTTGTGATTAGTGATGAAGGACATGTTCGGGCAGTGGATTGGCACTTTAACGCATGGGGTGGCTTAGATGGGGGATTATATTTCCCTTGGGATAAAGATGAACTGGTTGCAGAAAAAGTCGCTGGGGTTGTTGGTGCAGGCGTGTATAAAGCTCCCTTATTCAACGAAGGGGGTGCAATCCATGTTGACGGTCAAGGCACACTCATCACCACAAAATCAGTTTTGATCAATCCAAACCGCAATCCCAATATGTCACTCGGTGATATTGAGCAGGTATTTTACGATTATTTGCGTGTCAATAAGGTCATTTGGTTGGACATGGATGGAGATGATGAAACAGATGGGCATGTGGATGGTGTTTGCTGTTTTGTGCGTGAGGGAGTGGTTTTACTCTCATGGACAGATAACCCACAATCGTCTATCTATGAGGAGTGCAGGCAAGTTTACGAGCAACTCATGACACAGACAGATGCACAAAATCGCAATTTTGAGATTATCAAACTACCCTATGCAGACCTCCCACCAATGACCAAAATCGAATCCGACGGTGTTCATCAAATTAATGCGACCCTACCTCGACTTGAAGGAATGCCTGTGTTTGGTGGATACATCAACTTTTATATTGCCAATGGTGGAATTGTGATGCCAAACTTTGGCACTGATACGGATTCAGAAGCGATGCAAGTGATGCAAACCACCTTCCCAAATCATAAAATTGTGGGGGTCTCGGGCGCACGGGAAATCAGCCTCGGCGGTGGGAATATTCACTGTATTACACAACAGCAACCCAAAGGTATACCCACGCTTTAACACCATAAACACTTATTTCAGTGTACACTTAAGCTATAGTGTCTAGCGTTTTAGCGAGGTCATGATGCACATTACATTTTATGGAGCAGCACGAAGCGTCACAGGGTCTAAGCATCTAATTGAAGTCAATGGGACAAAGATTTTACTCGATTGTGGATTGGTACAAGGGAGACGTAAAGAATCGTTTGAAGCCAATCGCAATTTACCCTTTGATTGTAGTGATATTGACTTAATGATTTTGTCCCATGCTCATATTGACCATAGTGGGAATATCCCGAACCTTATCCGCAATGGCTTTACTGGTGATATTATCTGTACTCCTGCTACCCGTGATTTATGTTCAACCATGCTCCGTGATAGCGGGCATATTCAAGAACGTGATGCTGAATTCGTCAATAAGAAGCGCAAGAAAAAAGGTGAACCCCCTGTAGAACCGATTTATACTCAAGCCGATGCAGTCAAATCGCTCAACAATTTTGTAACAATGAATTATTATCGGACGCGACAAATTGCCGATGGGGTCAAACTCACATTTTATGATGCTGGGCATATGCTCGGTAGCGCGATTACAGTCTTAGATATTGTTGACCATGAGACCAGTCGAGAACGCCGTTTGGTATTCAGTGGTGACCTTGGGCGTGAAGGGATTCCAATTATTCGCGACCCTGATGTAATTGACCACGCCGACTTCCTGATAATGGAAAGCACCTATGGCAATCGCACCCATCAACCCTACTTTGATGCCGAAAAACGCCTCGAAACCATCGTCAACGAAACCTATCGTGCTGGCGGAGTCTTGATTATGCCTGCTTTTGCTGTCGGGCGGACACAACAACTTGTCTATACACTCCATAAATTATGGGAAAACGGCGATATTCCGAAGTTACCTATCTATGTCGATAGTCCCTTAGCTGTCGATGCAACCTCAGTCTTTCAACTTCATCCCGAAACCTACGATGAAGACATCCGACAATTTATCAGCGATACACAGGTTCGCAATCCCTTTGGTTTTGATGATTTGACCTATGTTCGTTCCTTACAACAAAGCAAAGAACTCAACTTTAAACGTGAGCCGTGTATCATAATTAGTGCGAGTGGCATGGCAGAGTTTGGGCGGATTGTGCATCACCTCAAAAATCGGATTGAAGATGATAAAAATACGATTTTGATTACAGGGTGGCAAGCACAACATACGCTCGGTAGAAAATTAGTCGATGGACATGAACTTGTCAGAATTTTCGGCGATGAGTACAATGTGAAAGCACGGGTCGAAGTCATTGATGGCTTTAGTGGTCATGCTGATGTGAGCGAACTCACAGCATGGGTGGGCGCGATGAAACACCGTCCTCAACAGACATGGCTCGTTCACGGTGAAGAAGACTCTGCCGAAGCATTACAACAAACTCTACAGGAAAAATTCGATATGGAAGTCCATGTTCCCTATCCGACCAATACATTTGAGGTATAAGCAAAGATGGAACGACGCAGTGTGTTCTTTGATGAATGGCTTAAAAGCCTACGCGAACAATATAAATATGTGATTCGCAACAATGATAATGTCACGCTCCCGTCACTGACGAAAGTTTTGCATGATGTTGGCTTTACGGATGACGAACTCGCTCACCTACGGGTAGAAGCCACGATGCACATTGATGAAGTCGGTGAAGATTTTGTCCCTGATTTACAGGTTTTAGATAAACCCCAAGCAGGTCAACCGCATCCGAGTGAATGTACCTGTCCACAGTGTATCCCGATTGATGAAAGCCAATTCGATGATGAGGGGCAACCACTAATTCACGATGACCCTGAAGAAGCCTCACACGAAACAGGACATGTCTTTGCAGTGGCAAAAATCGAAGAACCAGTTGATGAAGTCTTTGAAGAAGCAATCGAACCCATTGAGGAACTCGAAACATTTGAAGATAGCCTCATTGAGGACGAGATCGACGATGCAGTTGAGGAAGAAATCCTTGAAGATGATGAACCCGAAGACGACCCTGACGCGCCCAAACAAATCAGTATGTTTTAGGAATACTCGATGAAAAAACTGCGTAGTCTTATTTTTCTAATAGCGACACTGGTTATTATTGTCTGTGTGGGTTTGCTCGTCACTAACTTTGACCCCAATAATCCAACCCAGCGAAGATATTCAAGTGAGCGGGTTTTATCAACAGGTGAAGCTCCATCCGATGAGATTGGGCGAAGTGGAGAAGATGTACTCGAAAAAGATCTAAAATTTACGAGAAATGATGCTGATATACCTGTTATGGTTGTCTGTAATTCGCGTTATGAAGGTACAGTCCCCCCAGCTAAGAATACACAATGCTTCTATTTCTCTGATGCCATTGATAATTATCGTGTACCTGATTTTGTGTCTGACAATCTCATCGCAGAATCAAAAAATGTACGTGACTTACTAATTACACAAGAACGCAATTACCAACAGATTCAAGCCTTTGCACTTACTGCTAAGGATTTAAACCGACCACTCTATATTTATGTGCGTCATGATACGCGTGTTGATCCTGAGTATCATGCTTTATTCCACGATATAGATGGGGGTATTGTTTACTATTTCCGTACCAACAATCACATCCTTGACCAAACAGATGTTATTCTATTGCTGGTCATTATCAGTAGTTTGTTCGTCATGGTTGGCTGGATGTTCATCACAAAGCTCATGTTATTCATTATGCAACGTCGTCCAAAACCTAAATCCCCTGTTGCTATATCTGAACACAAGACTTCACGAAAAGCACGGCAGAGTGTCAATGACTATAACCAATTTATGCTGGATGCAAAGGATAATGCACGTCGGACATTGGATGATGACTAATGCCAATTACCGACGAAGATAGAAAATGGATGCAGATTGCATTAACAGAAGCCGAGCGTGCCTTAGAAAAAGACGATGTTCCGATTGGTGCGATTGCTGTTCATAAGGGTGAAATTATCGGGCGGGGGTATAATCGACGAGAAGCCGACCAAGACCCAACGGCTCATGCTGAGATGATAGCGATGCGCCAAGCGTCTCAGGTTGTTGGTTATTGGCGTTTGGAAGATGTGACACTTTACTGTACCTTAGAACCCTGTGCCATGTGTGCAGGAGCGATGGTATTAGCCCGTTTACCACGTCTTGTCTATGCCACAACCGACCCCAAAGCAGGGGCGGCAGGCAGTATCATGGACATTACCCGTCACCCCAGCTTGAATCATAAAGTCGAAGTTGAACATGGCGTTTTTGCAGATGAAGCCGCCGAGCAAATTCGTAGCTTCTTCCGCAAATTACGCGCCCAAGGTCAAAAATAAAGCTACTTCTGTGATGATTTTTTAATCTGTTTACCACTGATTGCGCGTCCGACCCAAATCAAAGCCGATGCAGTCGCAGTCGCCAGCACAAGGTTAAAAATCACAAGTGGAATACCGCCGCTGGGTGTCCCAATATTCACAATCCCCAATAGAATCCCGCCAATACCTGCCCCTGCAATGCCTAAAATTAAATCTTGAATAAAGGGCTTATCAGTAGACCCCATAAATTGACGCGCTAAAGCACCCGCGACTGCACCAACAATAATCCATCCCACACAAATAAAGGGTGAACTCACAAACCAAAGTATCGCATCCATCAATCAAATCTCCTTATACAATAGCATCATAACTTATAAAATATACCACATTCGCTATATTATAAGTAAATAATCAGCTCAATTAGCAATCCCATCAACCTCATAATCTTTCAGACAAAATGATTGAATACTAAACATGGTGTTCAATTTTAATGGAAGATAGCGTATAATTTTTTCTTGCGTGAGGAGAGGTGCCAGAGTGGACGATTGGGACTGTCTCGAAAACAGTTGTAGCCTCCGGGTTACCGTGGGTTCGAATCCCACCCTCTCCGAAGATAATAATTATCCTGCCGATGTAGCGGGATTTTTTGTTTTATGATGATTGTTGTGCTTGTTCTAGTAAGCAGTTGATTGTATCGTAATTCACAACGGCTTTGGTATCAGAAAGTTGTTGCAGGTCATCTAATTTTTTGAGAATAAATTGAAGAATGGTTTCGCTTAAATATTGTTTATCAGTCATCCGATAGTATCCCTTCTATTTTATGTCTAGGATAATAACGAAATAAATATAAGAAATGTTCCAGATTTACTTTAAGAGATTGTAAAGAAAAAGGGCAGATGCCATCAAGCACCTACCCTTTTTGAACTTCAGTTTATGTTAACAGGTCTTAGAGACCGCCACCCATAATCATACCAAATGGCATAATCATTGCATTATCAGGAATTTCTACATTCACCGGAACATTGAAATCGGTCAAGTCTATCGACATATTCATAGCCATTGACATAGAATCAAGCGTGTCGTCACCCATTGCTTCACCGTCCATAGCAAAGCTAATCATATATTCATAACGATAGCTATAGAAATCTTCTAAACCAACATATTGACGGTACGATAACACCATACTGTCCAAGATGCTTAATGTCGCATCAATTTCTTCTTGGGACATTCCCATATCAGAATACAGATTGGCGATGCCACCTTCGGACATCATAGTATCCATCAACATACCATAGTTCATGTTGACTTCAAATACAGCAACAGATGTGCCGTTGACATCAGTATCAGGTAAGCGTGTAATCGTGACGGCATCAGTTATATCAGTTTCACCAAACCCAGTCATCATTTCTAGCATAGATGGGTCGAACATTTCTGCAATGTCCATTTCTGCAAAGAGTGTTTGATACATGGTACTCAAATCAACACCAACCCATGTCATGCCATTGGATTCTTCACCGATAGCTTCGGAAAGAGTTGCAACATCAAGTGCATAAACGCCATCTTTCATAATGAGGTTAACTGGGATGTTTTCAGGGACATCACCACCCATCATCATACCCATCATTTCAGGTAATGTCAGATTCAAGGACATTTCACCATTGATGCTGGAGAGCATTTCATCAAGTAATGCAGGAATTTCATCGATATAACCTTCGACATCTGTACTTGCCATGTCGGTCATTTTGCTGAAGACAGAACCATCAATTGCAACTGAGCCTGTACCATCAAATGCAAAGTTGATATTGTCCATACCGGGAGGCATATCGTCGCCAACCATTGCAATATCATATGCAATCGACATATCAAACGCAACTGAGCTAACATCTGCCATTACAGCTTCACTCTGAATGAGAATTTGGCAATCGGTATCTGGCAAAATTTCACAATATTGAATAGGACCTTCTGATGTAGATTGAGCATTTACACTTGCAAATGGAACAATCAACAACATCAATATACTCAAAACAAGAAACTTCTTAGGCATTGTATCTCCTCTTTTTTGAATAAACTTCTATAACATTATACGTGAAAAAGTTGAATTCGTTCCCCTAAAAATTGGGGGTATCGGCACTTGACCATGATTTTTACAGGTTTAATATACTTTGACTTACTTATCTAACGAGAATAGAACACATATGAAAACAATTGCAGTATATGGTAGTGCCAAAGTAAAACCGACTGATGAAGCTTATGATGCGTCGGTGGAGGTCGGACGGATTCTTGCACAAGCTGGGTTCGCTGTTATGACAGGCGGATATTATGGGGTGATGGAAGCAATTAGCAAAGGCGCACATGAAGCGGGTGGGCATGTCATCGGTGTGACAACAGACCAAGTAGGGAAACGCTACAATATTGAACCCAATCAATATCTCAATGAAGTTGTGAATTATACAGAGTTACGAGACCGCTTACTTTATATGGTCGAGAATGCTGATGGATATATTGCGATGCCGGGCGGTGTCGGTACCTTGCATGAGATTGCTGAAACATGGGAATTGATGCGGATTGGTGGAACAGCAACCCGTCCCTTTGTCTGTTATGGGTCACTCTGGGAAACAGTGATTCATGCTCTACAAGAAAGTCCATACTTAGGTGAAGGATACGAAGGAATGCTATCGATTGTACAGTCGCCCAGCGAGGTTCTCAGTTATTTTCAGGTGTAAGGACAGTATATTGAGGTGCGTCTGATGATTATACTGATAATAAATAAAGGATGTGCCTCATGGATGCCAATCGTTTAAAAGAGTTACGCCAAGAAAAAGATAAGGTCTTTAAAACCAGCCCTGATGCACCACTCACACCAGAGCAACAGGACGTTTTTACAGGTTTAAATTACTTCCCTTATAATGAAGCACTTGACCTCACAGTAGAAGTCAAACAATTTGAGGATAAGACCGATATAGAAGTACAGACCTCCTCAGGTAAGGCCCGTTGGTATCGGCGATATGGCGAATTTACCTTTGATGTTGACGGTGAAACGGTGCGCTTAACAATTTATCAAGCCCCTCATGGTTTCTTCTTGCCCTTTGTGGATGCTGGCGCAGGTCAAGATACCTATCCAGCAGGGCGTTATATTGAGCCTGTGCAAGTTTCGGGGGATACTTTTCATATTGACCTCAACCAAGTCTATAACCCCTACTGTGCCTATAGTGATGGTTGGTCATGCCCAATTACACCTGCCGAAAATCGACTGAGTGTCCATATCAAGGCTGGCGAAAAGATGCCTCCTAAAGATTGGGCAATCTAAATTTGCGATTGAGAGAGTCCGAGTGGCTCTCTTTTTAATTTAGCTGAGATAGGGTCAATTTATGCTATACTGTAATCATAAAAGATGAGGAATAGAGATGGTTCTACGTGAGAGAGTATATACAGTTGAACAATTTCGAGAAATCGCCCAACTTCCAGAAAATGAAAATAGAAGGCTTGAACTTGAAGATGGGATAATTATTGAAATAGCATCATCAAAACCAATCAATACAATCGTAGCAGGTCGTATCATAACCTTTCTCAACAACTATATTATGCCCAAGAATCTAGGCATCGTCACTGTTCCTGATGGTGGATTCAAGCTAAGTCCTGATACGAGTCGTCAGCCTGATGTTGCTTTTGTCCCCATCGAACAAGTTGAAGTCATTCCTAATGAATTTAATTTTGCACCTGCTTTAGCTGTTGAAGTGGTATCGCCAAGTGAAGATGTCTTCAAAAAAGTCAATGAATATCTTGCATCAGGCACATCTATCGTATGGGCGGTATATTGTGATGAAAAGCGTGTTTATGTATTTACACGAGATGATTCAGGCATTATACAAAGTGAACCCAAAGACATCGGTGATATCTTAGAAGGTGGTAAGGTTTTACCTAACTTCACGTTAGCTGTTAAAGACATCTTTCCTGATAATATGTCCTAGTTTTTAATATCATGATAACCCTACAAAACTGGCTCGACGCTCATTTTGAACATCCTTATGAATATGGTTATTTTCTTGATATAGACCCACTCCCTATCACAGCAACACAGCATATTATCTACATCACAGAAGCCTTTGAAAATGCCGAAATCTTATTTGAGCCGTATTCTAATGGACAACTCAAGCAGGGATTGTGGTTGCTGGCGAATGAAATGCACGATTTATCAGATCGATTTGGAAGTGGGATAGATTGGACGATACGCAAAGCCTGTATTCAATCCTTTAAATCACTCAACCTCAACTTATTTGCGAAACGCTGTGACCCTATATTAAGTGCCTATCAAGCTGTCGCACCTGACAATCCACTCAATATGATTTGTTATATGTGGTGGGATATATTTGCATTTTGGGAAAGTTTAGAGGCGGAGTCCAATAACCGTATCGATGCAGAATTTTTTGATGTCATGGCATATTGCTTAAGCATTGACCATATCGCTGTGCTAGAAGGTGCACTTCATGGCTTAAGTCACATTCCGAACCACCGTCCACAGGTAAAAACAGCCATTCATCAATTTCTCAAAACACATCCACAATTACCCGATACGCTCAAATCTTATGCAGAAGCCGCTATAGACGCATGTAATCTATAAAACAAAAAGACGGGACACAGTCGCCCGCCTTCAGTTTGAATCTTACTCATGACAATACTGTGGAGGTATTCGAGTAAGTTCATGTTTATATTGTAGGCGATTTTATGTGTAGGTTGTTAGGTCGCCTATGACTCTAGTATGCGTGACACACGTAATCAGCCTGTAATTGAGTTGTAAAACATCCGTAAGCAGTCTGTAAAGAGAGTATGAAATCTGCAACCGATTGTCCCTCATGCACATGCAAAAATCTCAGGTACAATACGAATTAGATTAAAATCATGATTGAGGATAGCTGTTGATGCGTCATTTTTCGCTACTAATACTCGTTTTGCTCATTTTATTCGCCGTGCCACTCTATGCCCAAGATGAACCGCTTGTTCCAGACGAAGTTACACAACAACTCAATGTTTGGATACCAGCAACGCTTCTAGCAGATAGCACATCTAAGCCTTACCAAGTCTTGATAGAGCATACAACACAATTTATAACAGATAATAATGTCGCAGTGGATTATCGGGTTAAGGCTGTTGGAACAAGTGGTGGGATTATATCGACCATTCGCTCGGGGAGTGTGGTTGCGCCCGGTGCATTACCAGATGTTGCTTTAATACGTCGCAGTGATTTAATCGGTACACAAGCCCCCTTATACTTACAATCACTCGATACGATGTTTTCATCAGCACTGATTGATGACCTCGATAATACACTGAAGATTGGTCAAGTTAATCAAGCTGAAGGATTAGAATTATTTGGTTTGCCTTATTTTGTAGATTTACTCATGACAGCTTATACACAAGAGAATGATGAGCTTGATGAAACACTTATTTTTGAGGATATATTAAATTATGGTGACCAATTCTTATTCCCTGCTGGACGAGCCAATGGGCTAAATCAAACTGTCTATTTGCAGTATCTCGCTGCAGGGGGTGCGCCAGCCCGTAATGATGACCTCAATATTAATTCAACTGCCTTGCAGAGTGTACTTGAATTTTATGAGTCTGCCTATGAGCAAGGATTGTTTACAGATGAGACTGAGACCTATAATTCGCCCTCAGCATATCGTACAGATTTCATTAACAGCACTGATCAGCAGATTTTTGCAGTCTTTTCTTCAAGCGAGCTTTTGTCACTACTTCGTCAAGATTCAAGTTTGGGTGTCAGTAGTCTACCAACATCCAATAATAAGACCGTGACGACAATTGATGGCTGGGTATGGGTGATGGTCACACCTGACCCAAGACAACAAGACTTGGCTGTACGTTACCTGAATTGGATGATGCAACCTGACTTTCATGCAGAACTTGCTCACGAACTCAATCAATTACCTGCGCAACAATCCGCCCTTGCGAATAGTTTACCGAGTAACATCGACCTTATTTTCATAGAGACACTATTAAATAACGCGGTCTTACCCTTACCAGAAAGTGACGGTGGAACAGTGCCTCGTGCAATGCAAGAAGCACTCATCCAAGTGATTAATGGAGATCTAACAGCAGCAGAAGCAACCCAACAAGTTGTCGAGCAATTCTCTACAAACTAGTTATACACCCATTTCAATACGGGTGGTCGAAATCTTCTGTAAAGCAACAACATAGGATGCTGTCCGAAAATCTTTAATGCCTTTTTCAAGAGCAACTTCACGTACCTCTTGATAAGCAAGACGCATCGTATCGTCTAAGCCAGACCGTACAAGTGTCAGTTCATCAGCCCCTTGTGTAATATCTTTACGCAAGGCGGGGGAAACCGTTTTACCTGTCATTTCTTCAAGGGCTTGGACAATCCGTTCACCTCGGAATTCATCAAGACGGCGATCCATACGACCAAAACGAATATGCGATAAATTCTTAATCCATTCAAAGTAAGAGACTGTCACTCCGCCTGCATTCACATAAGCATCAGGAAGAACTGTTACGCCACGCTCACGCAATATCTCATCACCATAAAATGTTATCGGTCCGTTGGCAGCTTCAACAATCAATCGAGCGCGAATATTCGGCGCATTGTCCACTGTAATTTGAGCCTCAAGTGCAGCAGGGATTAAAATATCACATTCCATCTCAAGGCAAGCCTGTCCATCTTCTTCATAGCGTCCATCAGGGAAGCCTTTAACACCACGATTCTCGCGGATATATTGGCTGAGGTTTTCAATATTAAGTCCATTTTCATTAATAATTGCACCATCACGCTCTATGACACATATAACTTTGGCGTGGTCTTCTTCTGACAGAAACTTCACCGCATGGTAACCAACATTACCAAGCCCTTGAACAACAATCGTCTTCCCTTCTATATCACCTTCAAGACCCGCATTTGTAACATCATCACGATGGCGGAAGAACTCACGGATGACATACTGTACACCACGCCCCGTTGCTTCTACACGTCCACGAATACCCCCATTTGTAATGGGTTTACCCGTAACACAAGCGAAGTAATTCACATCATTCGGATGAAGCATTTTATAAGTATCAGCTATCCACGCCATCTCGCGTTCACCTGTCCCCATATCAGGAGCAGGAACATTTTCACTTGGACTAAGATAACCTTTTTTAATTAATTCACGGGCAAAGCGACGCGTAATTTTTTCAAGTTCATATTCACTATATTTACGTGGGTCAAGCTGTACACCACCTTTCGACCCCCCATACGGCACATTAACAATCGCACATTTATAGGTCATCAATGCCGCAAGTGCCTCAACCTCGTCTTGATTCACTCCCATCGAATATCGAATCCCACCTTTCACAGGTAGACGATGGTCACTGTGAACAGCACGCCATCCTGAGAAAATATGATATTGTCCATCACTGAGTTTAACGGGGAACTGTACTTTAATAATACTGTTACAGGCGATAATTTCGGCAGGTAGACCCATCGGTAATTGCAGATGTTGCATAGCGCGGTCAACCATTTTGTCAACACTTTCACGAAAAGATACGCGTGTTTTAGCTGTCATAAGAGACCTCTTCAATAAGTGGATTCAGAAAAATCTACTTATCATTATAGCCTCATATTGTATACTCCGCACAATTTATTGCGTCTTTTTTTAGATAATTTCATCAAAGTCGGGGCTACCAGGAAGTTTACCAATCTTTTCTTCAAGGAAATCAAGGCAATAATCGATCTCATTACGAACCGCCCTCTCATGGGCTGAAGACATCGATTGCTTGAAGAAATCGTGGGCAATGTTTTGGACAATACGGACTTCATGTTCATCTTTTAAGTCCGTTGCTTCTAATATCGATTTCATCTTTTTGATAACACTTGGTTTTATGAAGGGGTCATCACTGCCAAAGAAAGCTAGGATGGGTGTATTGGATTGCGGGAAGTCCTTCAGATAGCGTTGTGGGAATCCACCAAAGGCAATCGCGGCTTCAAGGTCATCACGCTTGATAGCTGCCTCAAATGCCATGCTTCCCCCCATGCCAATACCGATTGCTGCAACTTTTTCGTTGCATTGATGATGATTTTCAATCACAGCTAGCGAGGCATTTACTTTCGCAAATATATTGGGGGCATGTTGTTTATAGAGTTCCATAGCTTGGCGCGCAGAGGTTGTGACCTTACCTAAAAATAAATCGGGAACAATCACATAATAACCCATTTGTGCAAGGAAGTTCGAAAGTTGCCGAATATCTTGATTCACGCCCCACCAGTCATGAATGAGTACCACACCAGAGAACTTCTGTCCCAGTTGCGGATGAGCCAAAAACGCTGGAACTTGAATCCCGTCATCTGTCATAATGGTAATATGACTAGATGTAATCGTAAATTCCATGTGGTGCGCGTCATAGATAGACATGAATCAACTCCCGAAACTATACAGATATACACCCATTATACCGTTTGTCACAAATCCAAGTATCGAATTATAAGGGAATTATCATGATTTTGTGTCAGGAACGCACATCAGTACGCCCTGACAATCAAAAATATTATCGTAGTGGATGTTTAAATTGTGGGGCTTGGATTTCATCAGGAATGGGGCATTTATAAGGGCTTACTTCGACTGCGGCTTTAAATTCTGCCTGTGCTTGTTCTAACTTTTCAGGTGATAAAACCAGTTCTGCGGCAGACAGTGCCATGACTTTAGCCGCATACATCATACCTTTATGTCCGATAGATGTCCGCCCTGTCGCAACCACGCCCCATGAATGAGCCGTCGCACGACTCGCCCAAGTTGCTGTATTTAACATACTACATGGTGCATACCAACTCATATCCCCCATGTCAGATGAAGCAGGGAAAACCTTGCCCTTATCTGCACTTGGATATGTGCCTCCAATAAGGGGTTGATCGGCTGTTTGTGGGTCGATACCATAAATCCCCATCAACATCCGTTTTGTTCCATCAGAGAAGTGGCTATTCACCTCTTCAGCATAAGCCACTTCTTCATCTGTAAAGTCAATACCACCGATTTCTTGCATAATCTCATATTGCACATCAGCGAGTGTTTCGTTGGATAAGATGCTAGTCGAACCTGATTTATAATGTGCGTCTAATTCGGTATCGGTCATCATCGCCGCCCCCTGTGCAACCCGTAAAACACGCTGAGTTACCTCTTCCAGATTACGAGGGTCATGGGCGCGAATATAATAATCACTCTCAGCTTTATCTGGCACAACATTCGGTGCAAGCCCACCTTGAGTAATAATATAATGAATCCGCACATCATCAGTGACATGTTCGCGTAGATAATTCACGCCGACATTCATGAGTTCTACAGCATCGAGCGCAGACCGTCCCGAATGAGGGTCAGCCGCAGCATGAGCGGTCTTCCCTTTAAAGCGGAAAAAATAACGATTCACACCCAAGACACTGCCTTTCATCGGCGTATTGACGTAACCTGGATGCCAGTTGAAGGTTGCATCAATATCATCAAATGCACCATCACGCCCCATATACACTTTACCACTGCCACCTTCTTCGGCTGGACATCCATAATAGCGGACAGTCGCAGTATTGCCTGTCCCTTGCAACCATGTTTTAAAACCGACGGCTGCCGCCAGACATCCTGTGCCCAATAAATTATGTCCGCACCCATGTCCCCAACCGTTAGCTTCAAGTGCTTCGGGGGTGTTTTGGTCTTTTTGTGATAAACCGGGGAGTGCGTCATATTCACCAGCGAAAGCAATGACAGGTTTTCCTTCACCCCATTCCGCCATAAACGCTGTGCTGATCCCACCAATATCCCATGTAATCGTGAATCCTTCAGCTTCGAGAAAATCAGCTTGTAACTTTGAGGCTTTAAATTCTTGGAATTGCGCTTCGGGGTTATCCCATATTTCATCAGACATCGTTGAAAAACGAATTTGATGTTCATCGAGCCAATCGGCAATATCTTGTTTTGTTTTCATACAGTAAGTCCTTATTCAATAATAATATGATTAATTTATCTTAGAAACGGTCCAATTACTTTATTCGCTATAGACAATGATTATAGGTCAACACTTGCAATAATTTGCTGATGAGGGTCGGCTGTGACTTCTGCTGGTAATAGTTTGGCAGATGCTGGTGGCAATGCCAGAATGAGGTTGCGGAATCCTGCACGATGACCCCAATCACGAATCGCAACAATCAATTGTGAACTCAGTTTTTTGGCTGACCAGCAATAGACCTCAGCAGACCGTGGATAATACAATTGCTGGTGATAGCAAACAATCGCCTCATGCCCTGCCGCGTTGATAAATAAACGATGTTTCTTGCGCTCAATAATTTGTGGAATCGCAAGCCAATGTTCTGTCCACTCAGATTCCCACAAACTACGGGGGCTTGTCCATCGTCCAACTGACATATCCCAGCCTGCAATTTGTTTACTATTAAAATCATTATGGTCACGCGTTTTATAGAAACTCTGTCCTGTTTGTGCCGAGAGTGAATATTTGGCAAGGCGAAGGGTTTCATTTGCACCAAAGTATTTACGATAGTAGGTTGCTTGCTCTGTGTCATATTCAGGGTAACTGACTGTCAATCGTCCCACACTGCGAGCATCTTGTATTAAAGCATCGGCTAGAGCATGATGAACAGCATCCCCGCAAGACGCATCAACTTGGATTTCTGAAATATAGAGGTGTTTCCCTAATGGCAGAGGTTCATCATCATAGAAGGCTTCCGTATAAGCAACAATACCCGACTCATCCTCAACAACATAGGCAAGTCCATGCCCACTCAAGATATGACTGAGCCAGATAACACCCGTTTCGATTGTCATCCATGCACCACCATGTACCCAGCGTTCATAAATCGTCAAGGCTTCATAGGGTAAATCCTCGACCTGTCCCTGTTGATTGAGTCGTTGCCATTTAGGGACTTCGGCAGTAAACAGCTTCATGATGTCGTGTGTATCATCTATTGTCGCAGAACGAACTTGCATCGTTTGTCCTCTATCTGATGTTTTGCAGTTATCATCCAATACATACTATAATATATCTTGTAAGTTAAAACGACATCATAATCGACAGAGAGGTTATCATGGAAGAACAAAATGGTGGGTGTTTGGAATTATTAGCACTTATTTTTATGGTGATGGTTATTGCAAGTATTATTATTCTTTAAACAGTAACATTCAACACATAAAATCGTAGCGGTGTTGCTATGTCTGCACCCAGCGGTTGAACACACAGGTTCAACCCTACAATTTCAAAAATATATCGATGTTTATTTCACATTATTGGTTTTCTCTTGAAAGTAGTAAAGATATGCTCCTTGCATTTGACATAGGCAACACCAATATTCATATGGGATTATGGCAGGAAAATCGTTGGCGGTTATCATGGCGCGCACGTACCGTCGCCGATAAAATGCCTGATGAATACGCGGTCTTAGTCCGTAACTTCCTCGATACAGCAGATGTCGGCTATAAAGCTATTACAGGTGTGATTATCAGTAGCGTTGTCCCCACTCTAACGCCAGCCTTCGAAGCACTTGTTAAACAATATTTGGAAATTTCCCCCGTCATCGTCACCAGTAACAGCCAATTGGGTATCAAAGTGGCGATTGATATACCGGAACAAGCTGGGGCTGACCGACTCTGTAACGCTGTCGCTCTATCGAAACTCTATGGGACACCAGCTATCAGTGTGGATTTTGGCACATCAACCAATTTTGATGTTGTCTCAGCCAATAACGAATATATCGGGGGCGCGCTTGCCCCTGGGATTAACCTTGCACATGATGCGTTGGTCAGTCGCGCCGCAAAATTACATAAAGTTGACCTTGTCCCCCCCCCTAAGCCAATTGGTAGTAATACAGTTCACGCGATGCAATCAGGGATTTTCTGGGGGTATGTTGGGATGATTGAGGGTTTATTGGTACGTATCCGTGGGCAACTGAATTCAGAAAAGACTCAAGTAGTTGCAACGGGTGGACTTGCGCCTGTTTTTAAGGAACACATCACCCTGATTGACCATATTGCACCAGAACTGACATTAGATGGGTTGCGTTTGATTTATGAGATGAATAAGGGGAAATAAAAAACCCCTACTTGAGGGGCATTTTTGCTCCACAACCTGGACTTGAACCAGGAACCTACCGGTTAACAGCCGGTTGCTCTGCCATTGAGCTATTGTGGAATGACATTGGGCTATAATATCAAACACACTAGATGATGTCAAGATTTTTCTTTGAGTAAACTTGACGAATTTACAGGTAAATATAGTGGGGAGTAATATAAATTGACCGAAATCCGTCCGATTGTAACCAAATCAGAGTTCAATGCCTTCTTTAAATTTCCGTGGAAGCTCTATGCAGATGACCCCAATTGGGTGCCACCCTTATTATCAATCCGTCGGCAGTTGCTAGACAAATCCAAACATCCTGCTTGGAAGTATATGGATGGCGAGTTTTTTGGCGCATGGCGTAATGATGAATTAGTCGGAACGATTGTTGCGCTCATCAATCATGAACATAATCGTTACCACAATGAAAATATCGGTTTCTTTGGCATGTTTGAAACCATTGATGATGCAGAGGTAGCTGAAGGTCTACTCCGCACTGCAACCGATTGGGTCAAAGCAAAAGGTGCTGATGCGATACGTGGTCCTGCGAGCTTTACGACTAATGAAGAATGCGGTTTACTTGTCAAAAACTTCACACAGCCTGTTGTCTTGATGCCCTACAATCCACCTTACTATGAGCCATTAGTCGAAAATGCAGGCTTCCAAAAAGTCATGGATATTCACAGCATGTATCTTGACCGCCCGCTCATCGAGAAACACGATACTCTCGCACGCTTAGAGAAACTTGTCAAACGCGCGACTCGACGTAGCAATGTTACAGTGCGCAACATCAATATGAAGAAGAAAAAAGAAGAATTCCTCATCTTCCGCGATTTATATAACTCGGCATGGATGCAAAATTGGGGATTTATCCCGATGAACGATGAAGAGCTCGATGCCTTGATAGCAGATTTAGGCATGTTGGTTGAACCTGACCTTGCCTTCTTCGCAGAAATTGATGGCGAACCCGTTGGATTTGCGCTCTCTATTCCAAACTTCAATGAGGCACTTGGTAAAGCCTACCCTCGCCCCGGTGTGCCTGAGTTATTCACAATGGCACAGTTGGGTTGGCATTGGAAAATCAGCAAGTCCATTAAAGGGGTACGGATGCCCTTGATGGGTGTCAAAGCTGAACATCGTAATAAAGGTGTTGACCTTGCGATGATTCTGGCTTTGATGAAAGCGATGATACCCTCACAATACGAATATCTTGATTCAGGCTGGATATTGGAAAGCAATCAACTGATTTCGATTAGCTTGAGTCTAGGAAATGAGATTTATAAGACCCATCGCTTCTATGAAAAATCGCTAATTGAGACAAGTTAATTGCGCATCGTATTTTGGAATATTATGCACGGGGGTGGGAAGCGTGCCTCGGCGATTGTACAGCAGATAGACGCATGGCAACCCAACCTTGTTGCTCTCGCAGAATTTCGCGGTACACTTGCCAGTCAATCGATTGCACAGGGGTTATCTGACTGCGGTTTGATTCATCAACTGATCACCGCCAGTTCTAAACATAAAGCGAGAAACGGACTCTTACTCGCATCGCAAATTCCGTTGCATCGTATACACTTGCGACCCTCGCCAAAGCCATCCCACCGTTGGTTATTTGCTGAAGTCCAAACAGAGTCCCCCTTTCATATCGGCGTGATGCACATCCCGAATATGCACACCAAACTCAAAGTCCCTTATCACCAACAGGTACTCAGCATTGCAAAACATTGGCGACGGGGGGCAGGTTTATTGATTGGAGATACCAATTCAGGCTTGCCTGACATTGACGAAGAATCGCCTGCCTTTGGTAAATATGAAACCGCATTTATGAATGGACTCGACGCACTTAACTGGAAAGATATGTTCCGTGCATTGCATGGTCAAAAACGTGAATATACATGGTATTCACCTAATGGTAAAAATGGTTTCCGTCTCGATGAAGCCTTCGCCAACAAACACCTACAACCCCATATCACATCTTTTGACTATGTGTGGGCGCAATCTGATGAGCATCGTCAACTCAGTGACCATGCCGCCATTTTGATGGATACAGACTTGGAACAATAAGCCTCTCTCAAGTTACAAACAATTTACAAGCAGTTTACCGATATAGGAACAATTTATAACACCTTTTTCCTAAGATAATGAGACTACGATTCCAGTATTTTGGATTGTGGTCTCGTTATTTTGTTTAGGAGAGAATGCTTATGAGACGTTTTTTATTTTTGATAGGAAGTCTAGTTCTGGGCTTAACCGTCACAGTGGTGGTTGCCCAAACCATTCCACCATCGGCTATGCTGGGCGGTGAGAATACGGTCTTTGATACCTCCAGCGAGGCATTCACCAATCCATTGCCTTTACTGACGGATGCAGAATTAGAGGATTTTGAAGAAGGGGATGAACTATTTGAAGAAATTTGGAGAGGTGGTGATGGTTTAGGTCCTGTCTTTAATGCGACAAGCTGTGAAGGCTGTCATATTGCAGATGGGCGTGGTCGTCCGCCTGCGTTTACAGGTGAGACAGGCACAGGTCTATTGATTCGACTCGCGCAAAATCAGCAAACCGCAAATGGAAGCACCTTGCCAGACCCCATCTATGGTGGGCAGTTACAAGATGACTCGACTCGCCGTGCCGATGATGAGGGGACAATCAGCATCAGCTACGAAGAAATTCATGGGACATATGCTGATGGCACGCCCTATACCCTCTATAAACCAAACTATGATTTAGTGAATCTGAATTATGGTGACATCCATAGTGATACAACTTTCTCACCGCGTTTAGCTGGGCAAATGATCGGCTTGGGGCTGTTAGAAGCTGTTCCTGATGCAACTCTGCTGACATTAACTGACCCCAACGATGCGAATGGAGACGGTATTTCTGGACGTGTGAATTATGTCTGGAATGTGCTTGAAAACGCTTTAACGGTTGGGCGGTTTGGATGGAAAGCCAATCAACCCAATTTGCTACAACAGGCAGCAGGTGCATTTAATGGGGATATTGGCGTAACCAGTAGTTTGTTCCCATTGCAACCTTGCACAGAATCCCAAGTGGGTTGTTTTAATGACACGCCCAATCGACTCGGTAATGGGCGCAGACGTGGCGGAGAAAACCCACCTCCTCCACCCAATCGTAGAGGGCTAGGTAATCCACCAAACCATCATGGCGATAATCCACCACCCAATCGCGAAGGCAATAATCCACCACCTCCACCACCTAATAATGGAAATGGGAACGGGAATGGAGGAGATAATAACGGACTCGAAATCAGTGACGAAGAGCTTGAATTGGTCGCATTCTATAGCTCAACATTGGCTGTTCCTGCACAACGGAATCCCGACGACCCACAAGTTCTACAAGGACAAACCATCTTTGATAATATCAACTGTTCAGGCTGTCATGTTGCGACACTGCAAACAGGATCACACGATATAATCGCCTTGAGCAATCAGACAATTCATCCCTATACCGATTTGCTCTTGCATGATATGGGTGACAGTTTAGCAGATGGACAGCTAGACTTCCAAGCATCAGGTACAGAGTGGCGTACTGCTCCACTATGGGGGATTGGTCTCTTAGAAGAAGTCAATGGCTATGCCTTCTACTTACATGATGGACGCGCACGCACCCTCGAAGAAGCCATTATGTGGCATGGTGGTGAAGCAGAAGCCAGTCGTAATGGATTTTCCGCATTGAGTGCCAACGATAAAGCAGCTTTAATTGCTTTCTTGAAGTCGCTCTAAGAATAATGTCAACAAATAGCCGAAGCTGATAATTATGTCGTGCCTCGGCTATATCTCGCGTCGTTCAACAGAAATACTGCTTTCATTTCCAGCTTCAAGACGATAAATAGCCAACTCCGATATTTCTAAGCGAAAGTCCCCTTCTTGCTTATCAGAAATGAGGATACTCATCGACCAAACATTTTTTAGGTCAATCGCTTTGGCATTCGGGTAAGGCTCTCCAAAGCGTGTCGGCACAAGAGACTCAAACGGGATTCGGATAATCTGCCATTCGTCATCATCTTCCATTATATCTGTCTCGAAGGTAATACGATGACTCAACCAGCTATGTATATCTCGTACATTGAAGGAGTATTTTTGACCATCGGCACGGACTTTTAATTGAATACCATCAGCAGTTGATAAATCTAATGGACGGAACTCTGCACGAACGGACGAAAATCCACCATTATTATCTAAGGATACAAACCCTGAGAATACACCTCGATCATCTTCTGTATCCCATTGTCCCTGAGATACACCACCCATCACACCATCATCTGTAATCGACCAAAATTGAGCATGGTCAGGATTGCTAAAATCAAACACGGTAAATATCTCCGCTGGCTCGGCTTCGGGAGTTGTTAAGAACAAAGACACTAACAATAAAAACCACATGGATAACCTTTAAACTCATCGAACTTTGCTTAAAGATACCAATGAAATCTAGGAGCTATATGAGGATCAACTCATTAGAGGATTAGACAAGGTGGTCATCATAGCCGAGTGAAACCAACTGTTCAAAGGCTGACCAGACATTTTCGGGGATATCTTGAGGGACTTGGAAGCCATTGTCACCATAAATTTTCACCCGTTGGAAGTCACCGACGATATATTGGATAATACCATCTTTGGGTAATTCCCAATTGAGGTAATCGGCACAGCTCATCGGTGGTGAGGTCACAACAAAGTCTTTATCTGCCCATAACTTCAACCCTGTTGCCAGCACACGGCGCTCCATAAATGGCTTTTGTACCAAGATATAGGACTGAAAATCTAAGCCAAGCTTATCCAATAACTCTTGGGTACAAGTAAAATTCTGTCCCGTGTTCATCGCCTGATTTTCAATCAATACCTGTTCAGCAGGCACACCCTGTTCAACTGCGCGTTTTGCGAAATAATCGGCTTCAGTCTCATCCCAATAAATATTGAGGCGGTCATTTTGCTGAATCACCCCTCCTGAAAATAAGAGATAAGGCGCATACCCTTGCTGGTAGAGGTCAATGGCATAATCGGCTACACGCACATCATAACTACCCAACATAAAGATACAATCCGCTTTGCGTAGCTCATGCCCGACCAGCATATAATCCCACAGTATTTGTACTAGCTCATTAACATCCTGCATAAATACATCTCCGTTTACTCACTGAAATCATTGAATACCAAAGTCTGGAAATCGCCTGTTAGAATAAACGCTTCATCATGAGTCACTGCAATACACCACTTTAAATAATCATCAAAAATATAATAATCACGATTCGTTATAAAGTCGTCTGAACTAAAATATTCAGATACGGTATTTGGAGAAAGGCTATAAATTTCCTCGCCTGTTGCCCAGATAGAAAGATAGACGCTCGCAATTTTTTGAAAATCAGGATGAGTTAGAATACGTTTCGTAACTCTTATTGAAGACGCGGGAAAGGTCGTCCAAGTCAATATCATTAGGCTTGTTCTGATAACAGGTAGTTTCCAAACAAAAGAATCTGGCGGATATTTCTCACTCAAAAGTAAATCAACTTTTTGACGATTATCCGAAGATAGATTTCGTTCATTTTCACCCTGATGATATTTTTGCCTAAATTCTTTTATTAAAGTAATGGCTTTATCATCATCAATCTTATTATCTGGAAATATTTTTTCTAACATAAGCGTTTGCGGAAAGCGACTTTTAGACCATCTTTAGGGAATATCGTCGGATTATAACGAGTATTT
>CAYGTY010000068.1:22275-27679 GCA_964352825.1 uncultured Anaerolineaceae bacterium | reverse complement strand
ACTAATACGACCACAGAACGGTCACCAACCATCACATAATCTTGGTTCTGTAAAATGGGTTCGCGCCCAGGGGAAGCAATATCCTGTGGCGATTCCAACATTGTATTCACAGAAATTCGCCATTGCATATCATCGGGAAGCGGTGGTAAATCAAACCACAAGGTTTCCCAGTACGTATTCATCATCACATAGATATAATCATCAGATTGAAAGCCATCTCGCGCATGAGGACCTGATAGCAAAAAGGCTAAAGAATAACTATCGTCCGACCAATCAGGTTGCCAAAGATGTGTGCCATGAAACGAAATATCAGGATATCCTGTACCGAGATAGTCTTGATGCTGAAAAAATTTATTACTACGTAAAATTTGATGTTTTTTGCGGAACTTAATCAGGTTCTTGAAGAAGCGATAGATATGTTTATTACGTCGGATAAGTCGCCAATCAAACCAATTCAATTCATTATCATGGCAATAGGTATTATTATTCCCATATTTCGTATGCCCAACTTCGTCCCCCATCAATAACATAGGAACACCTTGGCTCATCATCATAATGGTGACAAAGTTTTTAATCTGACGTTGGCGTAAGCGATTAATCTCGGGGTCGTCGGTCTCCCCTTCCCATCCGCAATTCCAGCTCAAGTTATCATTTGTGCCGTCGCGTCCATCTTCGCCATTGGCATGATTATGTTTATGGTTATACGAAACTAAATCTCGTAAGGTAAATCCATCATGTGCGGTAATGAAATTAACCGATGACCAAGGACCACGCTCAGCATATAAATCAGGTGACCCTTGTATCCGTGATGCCAATGCCCCTACCATGCCAGCATCCCCTTTTACAAAACGGCGCACATCATCACGATACTTGCCATTCCATTCTGCCCAGCGTCCATATGCAGGGAACGACCCAACTTGATATAAGCCGCCCGCATCCCATGCTTCAGCAATCAACTTTGCATTCGCAAGAATAGGGTCATAAGCAAGCATCTCTAATAATGGCGGATTCGGTAAAGGCGCACCGTATTGATCCCGTCCAAGAATCGACGCGAGGTCAAAACGAAAACCATCAATATGATATTCGGATACCCAATAGCGTAAACAATCGCGTACCATCATTCGCACAACAGGATGATTACAGTTAAGTGTATTGCCTGTGCCACTAAAATTATAATAATGCCCTTCAGGGGTCAGCAGATAATAGGTTTTGTTATCAATACCCCGAAAAGAAATTGTCGGTCCTTCTTCATTACCCTCAGCAGTATGGTTAAACACAACATCTAACCAAACTTCAATCCCATGATTATGACACTCTTTAACCAAGTTTTTTAGCTCATCAGCTTGCATCCCAAAAGCACTCGTCGCCGCATAACCTGCTTTTGGTGAAAAGAACCCTACTGTGCTATACCCCCAATAATTCATGAGGGGTTCACCAGTTTCAGGATTGCTCAAGCTATTCTCAAATTCATCAAACTCAAATATCGGCATAAGTTCAATACAATTAACCCCAAGATCTTTGAGGTACGGGATTTTTTCAACTAGACCTGCAAACGTCCCTGGAGACTTCACTTTTGATGTTGGGTGTTGTGTAAAGCCACGGACGTGCATCTCATAGACAATCAAATCTTCAATTGGAATATTAAGTGGTTTATCACCTTCCCAATCAAAATCATCCACCATAACCTGCGCCCGATGCGGATAAATATCATCCTTATTATGAAGCTCACCCCATACATCACGCCCACCAATTTGACGGGCATAAGGATCCATCAAGACTTGATAAGGGTTAAAGCGGTGTCCATTCTTTGGGTCATGAGGACCATCAATCCGAAAACCATATTCCAGATTTTCGTAATCAAGGTCAAATACTGTCATGGCATAGACATTACCAATGTGGAATTCATCAAAAAATGGGATTTCTATAAAAGGATTCTGTGCCCCTTTTTCAAATAAAACAAGGACACAAGCAGTCGCATGACTCGAAAAAACAGAGAAGTTGATACCCCCCGGTACAATAGATGCCCCAAAGGGTTCCGGTTTACCCGATCGAAGTTGATACCCTTTATATTCATGGGTCGGGTAAGTATCAATCCGTTGCATTTATCGAATCATCTCTAAGCCAGTTTCTACATCAGGTACAACTGCAAAATGTTTGAGGAAGCCTGTCATTTCCATTGCGTCACGAATACGGTCTTGCAACCCAACCAGAATCACACGCCCTTCATTATTATGGATTTCTCTGTGTAGCAACAACATCACCCGCAAGCCAGCGCTCGACATATAGTTGACATTGCTTAAGTCTAACAATAAGTTTGGATTCATATGTGCAATATCTAGGACAGCATCTTGTAATTCATTAGCGGTGTTCGCATCAATGCGACCATCTACACTCAAAATTTTAATATCACCAACATTCATAATAGTAACTTTCATAATGTATAAGTAGCCCAATAAATTTGTTGTGGATTATAAAATAATTTCACGTCGTTACATTATAACGTGTAATTGAGTATTTGTATTCATAATTGTTGCAACTTGGAACTTTATATTAGGAAAAAATAAGATATTAATCAAGAATAGAATAACTGTCTCACAAATATATAAGAGAATGGGTCTCTTTGGGAAGAACGCTAATGCTCACCTCAACTCAGATAGGAATTTATTGTGAATTATGGGAAGTATCTCATGATATAGAGGTGGTAAACAATCAGTTCACCACCTATCAAGTAATAATATTCAAACTACATTTGCACACAATATTTTTAATTATGTGCCTTTATCTTGCGACAAAAAACTCGCGCGTGTATGTGGAATTGGCGACAAGCGCACACTTCTATTAGGAATTGGTTTATCATTTAAAATATCTAGAGCCATCGTCATAAGGTATTCGCTAAACCGATGGGTCTCAAATATCGGTGCAACAATTAAACGTGAATCGGGTTTACGAAATTCATCAAAAGACGCTGGTGTTCCATGAAAACTTCCACAAACAATATGAGAGAGATTTCCCATCTCACGTATCATATCTAATATAGCAATCGCAATATAATCAATCATCGATAGAATCACAACACGATGTTGCCCCTGCCATTGTTCCATAACTGCTCGGGCATTAGCAGTAGCGCTTTCGGCAGTACCTCCTTCATCAATATACAAAACATTTTTGGCAGAATATCCCGGCAATGTTTTGAGTACATCTAGAGTCGTTTCAATTCGATCACGGTTGAATGTCAGTCCCTTTTGTGGAGTAACAACAAGTAATTTATCAAATCCACCATCCCAATTTGTCTCAATCCACTGTTTTAATTCCTCGCCAACAAGATGACCTGATTGTTTATCATCAAGTCCAAAGAAATATGCCATCGGGGTACGAACCACCATAGTAATAGTTGGTATACCCTTCCATACTAATGGGCTGATAATATCTGCGAGCGCTCGTTCATCCAAATGAAACAAAACCGCAAGGTCAACGGGTATATCAGCAAAGTATTGCATATTCTCCTTTGCCTTCACCGAATCCATTTGATTATCACGAAGAATTAATTCGATGTGATCATGTTGTGCAACAGCAAGCTCTAAACTCTGTCTGACATGTATCGTCGCATCATCTACTTCGTTTAAGTTAGCAAAACCAATCTTAAAATGCCCCATGTCATAATCTCCAAGCTATTTCGAATACATAACTCATATAATAAGTTTACACGCAAAGTGGATAGTTAAAGATTACATTACTGAAATAATATTTACTTATATGATGTTCACTAAATCAAAGTTGAGTTTTCTGCGTAAGGGTGACACCCTTTAATAACAAATCATATTTCGACCAACTAATCATAAATACCTCACCTCGTTTTCAATTATTTCACATCAGCAGGTATTTTATTGTATATTTTCAACAAAGACAGATAGTGAAGTATGACTTTCATCACTAAAATCAGCCTCTACTGATAAATCATTTGTAGAAAACACCAATACAAGGCATACTATTTTAGACATATTATGAATTATATTGTCTATATTTTAATCATATACTAGCTACTTAAATTTCTTGTAGGATGATATTTGTGTGAATGATTCATCGAATTTATCAAAATTCTTACAACTAACTCATTTCAATCGGCTAATTGACTTCGCGCCTGTTATTATTGCGTTGTTATTGGCTTTGGTTGTATCGTCTATTCTATTGTTAGCCCTCAATGCAGACCCTATCCTTGCTTATGGTGCGATGTTAGAAGGTGCATTCGGGACAGAAAATGCAACTGCCGAAACGCTCGTCAAAGCCACCCCCATCCTCTTTGTTGCCATTGGTATCACCATCGCCTTTCGAGGTGGGATGATTAATATTGGTGGTGAGGGACAAATGATTGCAGGCGCACTTGCAGGGACAACTGTCGCTATCATACTCGGTCCAATGCGCTTTAATCCTGATATTCCAAAAGAGTTAATAGTTCCCGATTTATTGATTATCAGCTTATCGCTCATTGCAGGTTTTCTAGCAGGTGCATTTTATGGTGGTCTGGCAGGCTTCCTCAAAGCCTACTTTGATGTCAATGAGATTCTCAGCACGATTATGCTGAACCAAATTGCTGTCCAAATGATGAACTTTTTGCTCAACGGTGTATTGCTTGACCCAGCATCGGCAGGTGTAAATAATATTCCAAAAACTGCCCGATTGGTGGCTAGTGCAGAACTACCCCGCTTATTTATCCCGATTGGCGACCCGATGATTTTTGCACGAACGCGTTTGCATTGGGGTTTATTAATTGCCATTGTCTTTGCGATTATTGTCTATATCTTCTTATGGCGTACCTCGCTCGGATATAAGATTCGGGCAGTTGGTGAAAATGAACGTGCCTCTAGTTATGCTGGTATTAATGTTAAACGTCAAATGATCTTTTCGATGTGTCTCGCTGGTGGATTCGCAGGCTTGGCAGGCGTTGTCCAAGTGCTGGGTTTACAGTATCGCTTACAGACAGATGGTTCTCCAGCAGGATTTACAGGAAGTGCTGGGTTTAATGGCATTGTCGCGGCTTTGTTCGGTGGACTTAACCCGATTGGTGCGATTCCTGCTTCGGCATTTTTTGGTGGCTTACTCGTCGGCGCACAAAAGATGCAACGCGAAGTCGGTGTACCTGCGTCTCTCATTACAGCAGTCAATGGCTTGATTGTTGTATTTGTGGTGAGTAGCGAGATTTTTATTAAGCGACGTGCCAAACGACGTGTACAGATTGCGGAGCAAGAGAACCGTGAGAATAATGCCCTCGAAGCGGAGGTGAACTAATGGAAATAACACTAGAACAAATTGCTATAGCAATAAATGTACTACGATATGACATCCTCACTGCTAGTGTTTTTGCATCCGCGATTCGTCTAGCCACACCTTATATTTTTGCGTCACTTGG
>CAYGTY010000068.1:0-22175 GCA_964352825.1 uncultured Anaerolineaceae bacterium | reverse complement strand
GTTTATCTCGCATTTGCAATGATACCCATATCGGCATATATACTCAATAAAACGACCTTTGGATTGATGATTCGAGCTGTGGGTCAAAATCCAGAAGCTGCTGATGCGATGGGAGTTAGTGTCAATCGTGTGCGCTATGCAACTGTTACGATTGGTGGAATGTTTGCTGGATTAGCAGGAGCATCCTTATCCATCGCATTAATCAATCTATTTCAGCAAAATCTGACTGCTGGGCAAGGGTTTATTGCCGTTGCGCTTGTCTATTTTGGTGGGTGGCGACCATGGGCAGTCGCAGCAGGCGCACTCTTATTTAGCTTTGTCAATGCACTACAACTACAAATTAAAGTGGTAGGCTTAGAAGATATCCCGTCGGAATTTGCAGTCATGGCACCTTATGTGATTACGATTATTGCTTTGGCATTTGCATCGAAACGGCAAGAACAGCCAACTGCCCTAACCAAGCCTTACGAGCGTGGTGAATAAGAATAGAGAAATGTTGAATGTACAAAGTACTTTTAACTTAAATATCGTTTGTTAACGGGTATATAATCCCGATACAAAATTAAATACTCAATCAAGGAGAAAGTTCCATGAAAAAAGCGGTACTCAGTTTATTGATTTTAGTATTATTTGTGGCTGTTATGCCATCGATGGCACAGGATGATGTGTTCCGTGTCGCCGCTGTTGCACCAAGTGCGACAAATGACCTCGCGTTTAGCCAAAGTATGTATGATGCACTACTTGCTATCCAAGAAGAAATGGGTGGCGAAGAGGCTTTCCAATTCGATTTCCAAGATGGTACATTCATTGTTGATGATGCAGCCGTTGCTTTGCGTGAATGGGCAGCATCAGGTGAATATGATCTCATCATTGCACATGGTTCACAATTTGGTGGTGTTGTTGAAGAACTCGCCGCAGAATTCCCAGAAGTTTCATTCGCATGGGGTACAGACCAAAATACATTTGGACTTGATAACGTCTTTGCATATACCGCAGCTTCTGAAGAAGGTGGTTATGTAAACGGTGTTCTCGCCGCAAACTTGACCGAATCAGGTGTTATCGGTGTTGTAGGTCCTATCGAAGTTGGCGATGCAAAACTGTATGTTGATGGCTTTGTTGAAGGTGTTGCTTCAGTTGACCCAGAAACAACTGTCAATGTTGTCTATATCGAATCATTTAGTGATGTTCCACTCGCAACCGAAGCAGCAGAAACTCACATTGCGAATGGTGCAGACATCCTCACAGGTACAGCACAAATGGTTGTTGGTCCTATTGCAATCGCGATTGAAAATGAAGCACTCTGGTTTGGTACACAATCCAGCCAAGACGAACTCAGCGAAACTGTTGGTGTGACCTTCCAAGTTTATAAATTTGAAGTTGTTCTCAGCGACATTATCGCTAATATCGAAGAAGGTATCCTCGGTGGTGAATCTTTTGTTCTCACACTCGAAAATGAAGGTCTTGTTATCGAAGTAGATGCTGATTATGAAATCAGCGAAGAACTTGAAGCACTCCTAAATGACACTGTTGAAGGTATCATTGTTGGCTCTATCTCTCCATTACCAATGGATGAAGAAATGATGGAAGAACCAATGGCAACAGAAGAAGCAGGCGACTAAGCTTGAAAAAACTGATTAGGGAAGATGTTAAGTTGTCTTCCCTAATACACTTCCCCCACCATTCTCCAAAACTTTACATCTATATAATCATCAATTTATTCTTATAACAAAAATAGGTTCTAGAATCCTCATCTATGTTGTTTCTTTTAAAAATTATTATGAGTAAAGAATAAGTAAGCAGATAATTCCTCATCCAAGCATGCTAAATCTTACGTTTTAAATCATAGAACAACAGAAATTTAGCTCTGATATACAGATTAGGAGATTATATGTCAAACTTATCACGTCGTTCATTTCTAAAACGTAGTGTATTACTCGCTGGTGCAACCACTGTCGGAGTCAATGGGTTATTTGGTATTAGTAGTGTATTTGCACAAGATGCAATGGGAACAGATGATGATGTACAAACCATTCTCAACTTAGCATCTACTGCTGAATTATTTGCAACCACCCATTACCTTGCCGCGATCAATGCTGTTGGAACTGGTGATTTAGACTTAGATGATATTCAACTCGCTTATCTTAAAGCAGGTTTCATCGCTGAACAAGACCACTATGACCTACTCGTTTCATTAGGTGCAGAACCTGTTGTCACCGAATTTTATGTTCCTGATGGATTATTCAGTGATGTCGCCATGTTTGCTGCGATTACAGAAGTCGCAGAAACAACCTTTGTCTCAGCATATCTAGCTGCAACACGAATTTTCGCTGATTTAGGGGAAACTGCATTTGCTGTAACAACCGCACAAATCGCGGCTGTAGAAGCTGAACACCGTTCACTGGTTCGTCAAATCGGTAAAAGCCTAGCGAATGACCGCTCATATGAAGCATTCCAATTTGATAACGTTTCAGGCGCAGTCCCGACATTGCAACCCTTCCTAGATGGCTCTGGTGACGGATTTATCGGTCCTGTATCTGCACCAACCGCAGGTGATATTGCATCAATTCGTTCTGAATCTGACGGACTCGGCTATAACAGTGATGTTCTACCATTTGCAGCAATGTAAGGGAAAATTATCCAATATCGACTTAAATTCCAAAACCATCCTACTTGAAAGGAACTATAAATATGAAACTCAATGAACAAATGACACTCTCACGTCGTGATTTAATTAAAGGCGCACTTGCAGGTACAGGAGCAAGTTTACTTGGCTGGACAAGCCTATTTGGTATCAACAAAGCATTCGCACAAGAAACATCAGGCGAAAATGATGATGTGCAAACCATTATCAATTTAGCATCAACTGCTGAATTATTTGCAACTACTCATTATCTTGCCGCGATCAATGCTGTTGAAGCTGGTGATTTAGACTTGGATGATATTCAATTGGCTTACCTAAAAGCAGGATTCATAGCAGAGCAAGACCACTATGAGTTATTGTTATCGCTTGGCGCAACCCCTGTCGTCACAGAATTCTATGTGCCTGATGGCTTATTTAGTGATGTTGAAATGTTCGCTGCGATTACAGAAGTTGCAGAAACCACTTTTGTCTCAGCGTATCTTGCTGCGACCCGTATTTTTGTTGAGTTAGGTGAAACTGCATTTGCTGTCACCACTGCGCAAATCGCAGGTGTAGAAGCAGAGCATCGTGCTTTGATTCGCCAAATTGGCAAGTCTTTACCTAATAACCAATCTTATGCACAATTCCAGTTTGATAATGTATCAGGTGCAGTTCCTACACTCCAACCTTTCCTTGATGGCTCTGGTGATGGGTTTGTTGGTCCTGTAGCAGCACCGACAGATGATCAAGTTGCAGCAATTCGTTCACAAGCTGGCGACTTAGGCTATACATCTGACATCCTACCCTATGCTGCTATCGCCGCTTCCCAAACTAGTTCAAGCATGGACGGTATGGTAACAGTCACAGCCTTTGATGCTGATGTAAACATTCGTCAATCACCATCAACCACTGCTACAGTTGTTGGCGTATTATCAGCCAATACATCAGTTAGCATTGATGGTCAGCGTCAAGGCGATGATGGCTTCATTTGGTGGCGTGTAACAGATGGAGGTTGGGTTCGATCTGATACTGTCAGCGAAGCTAGCTCTACAGATGGCATCCCTAACGTATAAATCTCCTTTTACAGAAGCTCCTCGACTCCTCTCCAACGGGGAGTTTCTGTTTTAAGTCGAAAGGGTTGATGCCGAGTCATCAACCGCTTCGGGCGCAGACATGGCAACGCCCCTACATTCAATAACATATGACCACTTACTTAACCTATTTAACTGAAGTTATAAAACTAAATCAGCTCCTCTATTTAACAATACCATCAAACTATAAAGTCTCTATTCTGTACATAAATGACATATAACATTTTCAATAAAATATTAAGATAGTATTTAGCTTGACAATATGCCAATAAATGGATAAAAACATTTAATTCATAACTCAATAAAGATTGCCAATCATCATGACAAATCTACTCCCAACTGGACATCAACGCATTGATCTACTTGAAATGAAGGGGATTGTTAAACGTTTCCCTGGGGTATTAGCCGCAGACCATATTGATTTTGATGTGCGCTCTGGCGAAATACATGCCCTACTCGGTGAAAACGGTGCTGGTAAATCAACTTTAATGAAGATGCTCTATGGTTTATATCATCCTGACGAGGGACAAATCCTCATTAATGGTCAAGCGATTAAAATTGACCGCCCCCAAGACGCAATTCAATATGGCATTGGTATGATTCACCAACATTTTATGCTTGTGCCATCTTTGACAGTTGCGGAGAATATCGCACTCGGCATGAAGTCATCACGCGGTGTCCGACTTGATATCGATGTTGTGACCAAGCGTGTCCTAGAATTATCAGAAATTTATAATCTCAAAGTTGACCCTAACCTACCCATTTGGCAACTTGCAGTCGGCGAACAGCAACGTGTCGAAATCTTACGAGCCTTATACAAAGGGGCGGCATTACTCATCCTCGATGAACCGACGGCGGTATTGACCCCCCAAGAGGTTAGCGATTTATTTAGTATCCTCAACCAATTATCTAATGATGGTCATGCCCTTGTTTTTATCTCGCATAAATTACATGAAGTCCTCGAAATCAGTAAACAAGTAACCGTCTTACGCGATGGCAAACGTGTCAATTCAATCCCCACCAGCGAGGCAACCAAACCCAAATTAGCAGAGATGATGGTTGGTCGCCCTGTGTTGCTCGAATACAACAAAAATCCACAACAGCTTACCGATGAACGCCTAATCTTAACGGGTGTCAGTGCCTTGAGTAATCGTGGGACTGTTGGTTTAGATCATGTCTCTATGCGAATTCATGGTGGAGAGATTGTCGGTATCGCAGGTGTTTCAGGTAATGGGCAACATGAGCTAGCCCAATGTATCGCAGGGTTACGTCCAATCACATCAGGGCAAGTCGTTATTAATGGGCAAGATATGACTAATAAGTCACCATCAAAAGTCAATGCAATGGGTTTATCTTATATCCCTGAAGAACGCATGATTGACGGTGTAATCAAAGACTTTACTGTCGCAGAAAACCTCGTCTTACAAGACCATGACCATGAGAAATTTACATGGGGTGGGATTTTCATGAACTTCCGAAAAATTAAAGAGGCCTGCCAAGAAGCCATCAAAGCCTATGAAATTAAAACCCCAAGTTCGGATACCCTAATAAAAAATCTATCGGGTGGGAATATCCAAAAACTAGTCCTCGCCCGTGAGCTTGCTCGTGACCCAAGAGTATTAATTGCGGCACAACCGACTCGTGGTGTTGACATCGGCGCGTCTGAATATATCCATCAAAGATTACTGGAAGAGCGCGACAAAGGCACCGCAATTATTTTAATCAGCGAAGACCTTGACGAAATCCGCGCCCTATCAGACCGTATCATCGTTATGTTTGAAGGACGGATTGTCGGTGAAGTCGAAAACCAGGATGTCGATATTGAGCAACTCGGTATGTTGATGACAGGTAGCGACAAAGAAACAGCCTAGTTTGAGTCATTAACATGTTCAGGTTGCTCCTTGTGTTGCTCACCTGCCCTTGCCTCTTTCTGGCTTAAATAGATACTAAAGGCTACCTGAGCCAACATTACAATTGCAATCATAGCCACAAACCCAGCAGGTGTTGCATCTACAGCAGTTAAGCCAATGATTGCAACAACGACAGCAGAAAATAAATGTACAAACATCTCAGTCAACTGATTATTAAAGGTGGTGTTGTCATCAATGCCATAATCGATTAGCGCAAGTGCGACTAAGAACATGACAATTGCCACCGTATATAATAGACGATACTCTGGAGTTAAAGGCTTATCAGCATAGGTCAAGGTGGATGCGTATAATTTCTTTGCCCCAACCCCAAATGCAACTAATCCCGCAGACAAAGGTAAGTGACCATAAAGCCAAGCAAAAGATTTCCACTGCGACGAAAAATCGACGACTTGATCCCCTGCATCAGAAAAATATAACCACCATAGCGAATAAAGCACTAAAAAACCCCCAATACTGAATAAAAACTGGTTAGTACCGAGTAATGTACCTTGTGAATCATCCAAAATCTTCACAAACGATTCACCCAATACGATGATCGTAAAGATGCCAAAACGTTCGGATAAATGGTGTAAGTCAAAGGTTGTCTGGCTTTGTAATCTGCGTAAAATAGGTAAAAGTGGTAAGGTAAGTTCTACAGCAATACCTGCTAACCAACCTACCCAGTGAATTTCTGCAGGTAGGAGTAGTGACCCCAACCACACCAAAATACCGACACTAAACCCTATGATATAGGCACGTCCTAAGGGATTGTTTTCACCATCGACAGTACGATAGGCACGTATCCACATCAAAACAAGAATAAACCGAGTGACCACATAAGCAAGCGTAAATTGTATATATAATTCCCCAAATGCTCCACTGACACTCAACCCAAGCGTCGCAACGGCGAAAATTTGTGTAAATACTAATAACCGATGTTTGATATCGTCTACAACATAGCGGTTCTGATAAAATGTCTCACCTGTCCACGCCCACCAGACAACAGTCAACATAACGCTAAATTGTGCAAAGCCAACAAGTGTCAAATTATCACTGAGGAAGTTTCCTATTTGTATCAATGTCGCGACATAAACAAGGTCATAAAATAACTCTAACCAACCGATAGACCGTTGTGTATGACGATGAAAGGCGACATTTTCGAAAAAACGCGGTGGTGTAAATAATTCAAACATAAACATAATCCTATAATCTATTGAAGATAGGACAAGTTATAGCTAAATTAAAACCAAGAAGCAATCAATACTAATCAAAGGTCTAGGGTATATTAATCTTTGCGATTATGCCAAAAGTTCCAGAATTTACGTTGACGAGGTTTTGCTAAGTTTAAACGACGTTCCATTTCTTTGATGATTAATGGGATTTCTTCGGGTAAAATCCACCCTGCTGTTTGCAACGACTGAGTTAAGCGTGTCATGTCAGCAGTGATTTGTTCTAACTCCCCCATCGAAAATTGAGATTGCCCAGAGCGAACACTCAAAAATCTTTGCACTGTCGTATAGGGGACCTCACCCCAGAGAATGTTGAGGAGTCGCTTTGATATATCCAGTAAAACTGTATTTTGTTGCTCAGATTTAGTCACAGAGCTAGCTTGTTCATGCGTACGATACAAAATGAGTTCATCGGGTAGATTAGCAAATTGTACCAACCCAACTAAGCGCGCCCACAAATCAACATCTTGGGCAACCTTTAAGCTCATATTATAGCCCTTAACCGATTCTAGGATATGTCGTCGCATCATCACAGAAGGATGAGCAAAGGTTCGTCCAAAAAACAAATTCCATACAATCAAACTATGTTGCAAAGGGACATCATAAGCAAATAAAGGGTTTTTATCTTTATTAACAACTTGCATCCGACTGCCCAATACACCTATCTCAGGATGGGCAGATAGATATGCGACTTGTTTTTGGAGACGCTCAGGCAAACTTATATCATCACTATCCATACGTGCGATGTATTGCCCTTTTGCTAGAGATAAGCCATGATTTAAGGCAGTTGCTAAGCCTTTATTTTCGTTAAGTGTTGAAAAGATAATCCGTTCATCATTATCTGCGTAGTGGCGAATCATATCCCCTGACCCATCACTTGAGCCATCATCCACAATAATAAATTCAAAATCGCTAAAGCTCTGATTCAACATACTTTCAATGGCTTCAGCAAGATACAGTTGATTATTGTACACTGACATCAAAATAGAGATGGTGGGTGACATTATTCTCCCCTGCGATTTTTCAAAACATCTTGATACAACTTATATTCCATCTCTACAATCATATCAAGTGAATAGTTTTCAACCACAAAATTTCGTGCGAATTGCCCTAAATGCAACATAAGCTCAGGTTTTGCAAGCACCTCGGTAATTGCATTAAACAAGCTATCAATAGATGTTTCACACAGATACCCATTTTGACCATGTTCGATAATCTGGCGAATACCCCGCACCCGTGTCCCAATCACAGGCATTCCGCAAGCCATTGCCTCAATCAGTGCCTTCGGATGCCCTTCATAATCAGAAGGTAAAATAAATACACGCCCCTGATTAATCACTTTTGGTAAATCAAGATGATTCACACGTCCCAGCCAAAATACGCGGTCTTCAATATCTGCAAATTTCTGGCGAAGTGATTCATAACAATCGCCATCTCCAACAATTGCCAAGGTATGATTTGTGTTTCGTAATGCAGATAACAAGTTATCAAGATTTTTCTGAGCAGTCACCCGTCCCACAAATACCAAATCATATTGTTTATCAACATCATGTGGGCGAAATAAATCTGTATCGACATAATTAGGGATAATCGTTACTTTATCATCTATAGTCGGCATAGCTTGTCGCACATCATCTAACATCAGCGGTGAGGTCATAACAACACGATTTGCATATGCAAAGGCTTCATTTTGAATGCGATGAATCCGCTCTAGCTCTTTAGATTCTGGAGCTTCGGTTTGTTCAGCAAAAGCAGACCACAAATAACCAAAGCGTGCTATCATCGGACGATGCCACAAACGTGATGCACGGACAGCAACTTGTGCGCCATTCAATTGATTCGTCTTGAATAAATCACTTTGCCATAACCGTAAGCCATGCAATTGATGCAACCGATAGGTATATCGCTTACTTGACCAACCAATCCAATTACATAAGATTCGCATATCAGGCAATTGTGACCTAAATTCATACTCTTCGCGACCACCATAACTCACAATATCAATCGAAACACCCATATTTTGGAGTTTTCGATAAATAGCTACCTCGCGATCAAACGTTCCCATATCATGCCATGTCCGTAACGAGAGTGTATGGGTCAAAAATAAGGTGAGGCGCATATCAAAATCCACACTTCTCTAAAATTGTTTGTGCGCGTGTTCTATAAGAAAATGACTCAGCTAATTTGAAACCCTGCACAACTTTCTGCTGTGTTGATTCTATATTCTGCAACACATTTTGTATCGCCTCTGACATAGATACCGCCGAGTCAGGTGTAAAAAATGTCACTTCTTTATCGGTCAACCAATCTTGTAATGCTGGAATCCCAGATACAATCACAGGTGTTCCCGAAGCCAAATACTCGCCTAGCTTCACAGGACTTGTCCAACGTGCGCTTGGGTGATTGAGGGATGGAGGCAGTAACAAAGCATCGGCATACCATAGATAAGATGGTACGTCTGATTGAGGTTTATAGCCATGCAATGTGACATTATCAAGCTGATTCTCATTGATATGGCTTTGTATCCGTTCAGTATCTTCGGGTAAGCCACCTATCAAGTGAAATTGTATATCTGGGCATAATACGGAGGCTTCAAGAATCGTTGGGATGCCTTTGTAATCATAGAGATGTCCCACATAAGCTACATTAAGTTTATCAATTGTGTAAGGTGAAGGTGGCAAAGGTTCAGGTCGTGAAAAACGCGCCATATCAACACCTGTCGGTAAAACCAATGATTTATTTTTCGGGACACCCAAGCTCTGATAATGTTCACTCAGCACATCCGAAATCGTAATCAAATACCGTAGTTGTTCCTGATTTTGAACTCCTTCAATCATATCCAGAAAAGGTTGAGTACGATTATCAGTATGAGCATGACTCTCAACCACTGTCGGGAATCCCCATTTGGCGGACAAGATCGGGGCAATATAAGATCGTGCAAAGACGAAGTCAGGTCGTAACCGCCATAATTGTAATAACGCCATCCGAGCAAATGATAAATCGGCACTAATAAAGCGTTTTCCAAATTTACGAGGGAGTTGTATCCAACGTATCGTCTCGCGCAGGTCGTATTGTTCTTTCAGCATCTCATCTGACCATCTTCCATCACGGTGCTTAAATGTAATTAAGGTTACGTCGTGCCCTAATTTTGCAAATCCTTGCGCCATATTAACGCTATTCACAGCATAGGCTTTTTCAACACCTGCTTCTAACGAGACAACAGCGGCAATCCGCATTATGCACTTTCCTTTAGCCAATGGTTTGACCACTCTGCCAGCATATATAGATTCCATAGTCTGGCTGTATGATATGGCATGGTGGGGTCAAATAGACTAGAGACATCGGTCCAATATCCTTGCTTCACCCATTCGCAATTTTCAATTACCAGCTTCGCGGCATCCCAGTCAAAGTCATCGAGTATACGCAAACTAAAACCCTGTTTGGGGTGTGATAATATTTCTGGAGGCACATTATCTTCAAGGTAATCACGTAAAATTGGCTTTTGCTCTGATGATTCGCGGTCTGTGAGGGGTTTTGTTAATCCCCATTCAATAATACGGCGGTCTAAAAATGGGACACGAACTTCTAGTGAATGCGCCATACTCGCACGGTCAACTTTTGCCAAAATCGAATCAGTACAGAAGGTCATTAAGTCCACACGCTGCAAAGCCCGTTTAAGCGGAAGGTTTTCGACATAATGTTTACGCAGTGGAGCTAACATATCATCTTCTGTAAAAGTTAAGTTCATTGATTTTAGAAGTTGTTCGGCTTCGTGTGGGAAAAAACGCGGATGTACACGAGAAGCATGTCGATGTATAGATGACTGACGCGCAAATATCTCCCATGGGTCACTAATTTCAGGACGTGGCTTGCCCTTCAACCATTGTTTGATGCGATTTTTAACAGGTATCGGTTTCACGGGTTCTAAATTCTGATACCAACTATATCCGCCAAAGACTTCATCACCACCGTCACCAGCCAAAATCACTTTATATTGATTCGCACCGACTTCACACACCTGATACATGGACATCAACGCGCTATAACTTTGTGGTTCATCGTAGGCTCGTACAACCTGCCCTACCAAGTCATTCAGGTCATGAACTGTCAACGGCGTAATGGTATGCTCCATGCCAAGATGTTTACTTACACTATCGGCAAATGGGCTTTCATCTTTCGCTGAATCTGGATAACTGACAGTAATTGCTTCAATAGATTGTTTGAGGTTTTTAAGACCCAAAGCCACTGACGAAGAATCCAATCCGCCTGATAAAAACATACCAAGGGGAACATCGGATAGTAGATGTTCTTCCAGTACCCGATGAAATAAACTCTGCCATTGCTCAAGGTTTTGTACAGAATCCGTTTCTATGTCACTCGGAGGTTGCCAGTAACAGCGAGTTCGCATACCTGTTTCCGTAGTCCATGTCAGCGTATGCCCTGCCTCTAATTTGTAAATATCTTGCCACATCGATAATGGCGCAGGCACATAACCGAGTGTAAGAACATAAGCAACCGCTTGAGGATTTACCTCAGGGCGAGTTTCGCATAAATCTAATAAAGCACGGGTATCAGATGCAAACATCAGACCCTCTTGTGTTGCACAATAAACAAGGGGTTTAATCCCAACACGGTCACGGGCTAAGAATAATTTTGATTGGATTGTGTCCCATATGGCAAAGGCAAACATCCCTTCAAGATACTTAACGCAATCTTCGCCCCACTCTTCATAGGCATGAACAATCGACTCGCTATCGCTATCCGAATAAAACGTATGTCCAAGGGCTTCAAGGCGTTGACGTAAATCAGGGTAATTATAAATTTCACCATTACAGATAAGCCAAACGGTATTATCTTCGTTGTGCATTGGCTGATGACCTGCTGGGCTTAAGTCCACAATCGCTAATCGGCGTTGCCCTAACCAAGCATCACCAGTTGATGACCACCAATTATCATGCGCATCAGGACCACGATGGATTAAAGTACCCAATGCCTTTGATTGGCGTACTCTATCTGATAACTTGCCAACTTGTCCTGCGATACCGCACATATATCGTCCTTACTGTTTATTGATTAACCACCTAGCCAGACCCATCTAAGCTCTTAACATGAGAGTGTTTATTTTTTTTCAGGTGATGGCATGATACTATGAATCGCAGTTGATTTTTCGGATGGATAGAAAAAGCTCACATCCATTTGATGACGTGTTTTTGTAAAATCACGACTGAATTCAACCACTTGAGCAGGTAATCCTGTATCCCGTTGCGTTGAAAAACCCACTAACCAAGATGCACCTGTATCACATAAACCACGCACAAAATAAGGTGAGGGTTCAACCGCATAGTGTGTTAGCGTGCCATCAGGATTACGCCAGACAACTTGATTCTCCCCTGATTCAGTCATATAGAATGTGTCATCAATCCAAACCCCATCATGTAATCCCTTCACAGAATCAGGTGGAATGAAAAACCCAGCACTATTTGATGTTAAATCCAGTTGGATTACCGCGCCTTTTAGCTGATTATTCCATTGTTTGGTGGTGATGTAGAGTGTATCATCTCGTAAAATCACATCATTTAAATGATGATGATGATACCCCGTCATACCCTTACGCATATGACGATAATCTAAATCTCGAAATTGTTGTTTTTGTTGAATATTTTTGCGTCGCGATTCCCCTATTACGGGTAAAGAAGCGATTATATCCGCATCTAATTCTGACTGTAAGCGGTCTTTGTATAATATTGGAACATCAGGTCCCCAACGCCACACTAAATCAAAGGTATTAATATCAAAACACAGTACAGCATCAATCCCTGTTGAAGCCACGTAGAGATATTGACCATTAGTTGCCATACCATGTAAATCAACCATATAGGGATGTGAGATGCTGTTTACAATCTGAAAACTTGTATAATCAATTTCGATAATCGCGTTATAGATTGCGACAAACACACGCTCACCAACCGTACAAACACCACCAATCAAAGGCGCATGATAGGCTTCACTATGTCCATAAGATGCACTCGGAAACCGTATTTGGCGAATGAGTTCTTGGCTAGCCCAGTCAACCTCTGCTAGTACAGCATATGAATATTGAGGGGTCTGATACTTTTCTGGCTTGAGGGTTATTAGATAGCGCGACACAGTAATTTACCGATACTACTGAGTTTCAATTATTGGATCAACATGACGTGTAACACGCCAGTTTGCCTGTAAATAGACAAATCCACGATTTCCAGTTTGTTGGAAAATATCGTTATCGCCATAAATGGTAAATGACATCGCATAGGGGACATTATCAATGACAAGACCACCCTGTTCTTTGGCAACAAATTCAACCCAATATGCTCCCGGTAAGAGATTACAATTTTCCACCAAACATTCAAGGTAACCACTTACACTGAGGTCAGCCTTGGCGGTTGCATCTGCCAAGCGTAAGACACTAATAATCGTCCCAGCCGAATCGTGAATCCGTATCGACATATTCGCATCATCTACAGGGTTTTTCACATCAATTTGAACACGAATTTTGATGTCGTCGCCTGTTTTAAATTCTGTAATTTCTGCTTGTGTATGAGGATCATGCAGGGTAAAGGACTGTACCCGAAAGTCACCTGTCCCAGCACGCAAAGCAGGATCAATCACACGTCTGCCCTCTTGTTGACGAATCGCATCTTCCTTGACAACTGACTCTTGGAAATATGCTGTCAAAATATCAGCAGGTTCGCCCGACGCAGCAACAACACCATCTTGAATATAAACCGCTTTATCACAAAGGCGTTCCACAGCATAAGGGTTGTGCGATACGAACAAAACCGTCACCCCACTACTGACCAAATCATCCATCCTTGCCAAACACTTCTTCTGGAAGTTGACATCACCAACAGACAAAACTTCATCTATCAACAAAATATCAGCTTCAACACTCACAGCCACACTGAAACCTAAACGCGCCTGCATACCACTAGAGTATTGCCAAATCGGACGATCAAGCCATTCACCCAATTCTGCAAAATCTTCAATCTCGGGCGTTTTTGATTCCATCTGTGTTTCATCAAAACCCATTACCGCACCCAAAAGACGAATATTCTCCCGCCCTGTCAAGTCACGGTGCATCCCAGCCGCAAGCTCAATCATAGGGAACATACGTCCATGTATCTGTATATCCCCTCGTGATGGTGGACTGACCCCTGCCAACAACTTGAGTAAGGTGCTTTTGCCTGCCCCATTTTTGCCAACAATCCCTAACGATTCGCCTTTTTTGACTTCAAACGAAACCTCTCTTAAAGCCCAAGGTCCGTAAGCCATTGGATCATCATTGACCTTACCCCGAAAGGTATCCACCTTTCTTTGAATATAAGGTACAAGCGGTAAGCCATAACGTTTCCACACATTATTCACTGTTATTATGGAATCTTGTGTCATGATGTTCTCCTCTTATATTACGTCAGCGAAGTAACGTGACATGGAACGATAAAGCGGGTAAGTAATCAGAAGTGCCAACAGCATCACAATAATACCAATGAATAATGGCTCTATATTAGGCGCTTTCCCAAATACAATCACCTGTCGAAATCCATCAATAATGCCAACCGTCGGATTAAAAGAATAAAGGATACGTCGCTTACCTTGAATCGAATTAAAGGAATAAACCACAGGTGTCGCAAAAAACCATAATTGTGTAATATATTGCAGACCGCGCAGTATATCACGCCGATATACTGAAATTGCCGAAATCCCAATCCCGACAATCCACGCTAGTAAACTCAATAGAAACAATAATAGAGGAAGCCATATCCATGCCTCTGTGACGGGTATCCTATAAATAAATAGAATGACGATTAATACAAGAAATGACATCGCAAAATCGAATAATGCCGTTAACACGCCGACTATTGGGAAAATCTCACGCGGGACTGTCATCTTACGTAACAATCCGCCATTACTAATCACACTATTGGGAACATTGGTGAGTGCTTTTTGAAAGTAAGTCCACGGGACAATTGTTGAGAATGAAAAAACAACATAAGGTACACCCTCACTATCAATATCAACAACACTACGCAAAAGTGTAAAAATTACCATTGTCATTACAGCTGGGATAATTGCCCAGAGCGGTCCTAAAAAAGTCCGACGGTAGCGTCCGCGAATATCGCGTTTAACCAGTGACATGATTAGATTCCAATAACTCAGCCACTTTTGTTGTGTACTGATGGACGGTGTTATATTAACCCATGTTCCGCTCATACTATTCCATTTAAACTACTCTATTGATTGCGTTCCATATTATGGCGACATCCCACAAAATAAACAGGGAGAATTGTAATATAGTGAGCATACTACAAGAAAACCAAAAAGAGCAGCGTATCAAATACCCTGCTCTTCTCGTTTATTTTTGAGATAAAAATGTCAGTACGAGTTATCCTTTTACACCACCCACAGTGAGTCCTTCAACAAGGAAGCGTTGTGCGTAAGTATAAATAACAACAACAGGTATCGCCATCAAAGTTGCAGCAGCCATCAAACGACCCCAAGGTAGAATATCACCGACAATCATTGATTGCAGACCAATTGGTAATGTACGGAGTGACTCGCTTTGAATGAAAACAAATGCAAATAAGAATTCATTCCAAGCATTCGTGAAGGCAAATAATGAGACAGCACCCAACGCAGGCGCAGCCAATGGTAAGGTAATCCGCCAGAATGCACCAAACCGACTCGCCCCATCAATAAATGCAGCTTCTTCTAATTCTACAGGTATCGATTTGAAGTATCCCATTAGAACCCATGTCGCAAATGGCAATAAGAAGGTCGGATAAGTCAGCATCAACGCTCCATAAGTATTAATTAGCCCCAAATCCGTTAAGGTTTGATACAGCGGTATAAATATCAACGTTGGTGGTAAAAGATAGGTAACTAATAAGAGTGTTGTCAGTAAACCAGCCCCCCTAAATCGCAACCGAGTTAACGCGTAAGCCCCTAGTGCAGCTAGTATAACTGATAAAGTTGTACTAACGGTTGCAACTAATACTGTATTGCGAAACCAAATTAAGAAAGGTGTGTCTGCTATCAGAGATGTATATTGCTCAGTCGTCCACGGATCAGGCACAAAGATATTTGTACGCTCCGATATTTGTGGTGTTGTCTTGAAAGAAACTGTGATAACCCAATAAAGCGGAAAAATAACAAATAGCATAATAGGTATCAAAATTAATAAACGCGATACCAAGCCCATACGCTCTCGCTCGGATCGTTTAAACAAAGGTTGGTCGCTCTTTGTAGGACGCATACCTTTCAACAATTCACCCAGCATTTCAAATAGTTTTAGAGCCACTTCAAATGGGAAGAAGACAATATCTAATACAATTGAGAACATTCTCACCCAAGGTATAAATCCAAGAACACGAGCGGGCAATGTGAATATATTATAGATTACCCCATAAAACCGTTCCAATGAGTGGTTAAGTTCCAATACACGGTCTTCTGATAAGAACAATTGCAGCATAAACCGTGTTCGCCGTGTCATTCGACGGATATAATTTGCCCTCGGATCGCCAACAGCGACTTGTTTTTCATCTGCTCGCATAAATCCAGATAATAACCAAATCAAGAATATCATCAATGGTGCGACACTAAACGCAATCGCGATGCCCGGACCAAATTGTAATGATCTTACACCCTTCTCATACGCAAGAATCGAATAAACACGGGTTGCCCCACCGGGTCCACCGCCTGTCATCAAGAAGATAAGACCAAAAGAATTAAAGGTCGAGATAAATGAGAGTAATAATGTAACAATAATCACATATCTCATACCGGGTAGGGTCACATGGCGAAAGCGACGAATCGCATTAGCCCCATCAACTTCGGCAGCTTCTAATTGTTCGCGGTCAACAGCTTTTAAACCTGCAAGTAAAAGCATTGTATAAAAGGGTATACCCTTCCACACATTCACCGCAATCACACTCGGCATTGCCAAATTCGGGTCAGATAGCCAGGCTAAGGGTTGGTCTATCAATCCTACTGATTCCAAAATCGGGTTTAGCCCACCGAAAATAGGATCATAGATGCTTCGCCACGCCAGAGCTGTCACAATTTCTGGCACAATCCACGGTAATAGCATGACACCCGTGAGGATGTTACGCATAGGCAATTTACTATTTAATAGAAGCGCAATCGTCATACCGGTAATAAATTTAATCAAGAGTGACCAAATTGTAAACTGGATAGTATTTTGCATCGACAAAAGATAATCAGAATTATCTAGCAATTTTTCATAATTACGAAAACCAACATCTACCGTCTCACCTGTCAAAAAGTTGAGCGAGGTTGTACTGAGGGAAACAGCATTCACAAGTGGGTAAAAAATTAAACCTCCCATGATAATGACCATAGGGAGAACAAAAGGCAAGGCAACTTTCCAGTCTTTACCGAGAATAAATTCCATTATGTTGCGACGACGTTTGGAGCTTGGAACATGAGTTGATGTACTCAGTCCAGAGTGGTTATTAGCCATAGCAGTTCTCTTTCAAAAAGTCTTTTGCAATAAATTATTTGCTATTACAGAAAATATTATCTTGTAATAAGAAAAACATCAAATTTTAATTAAATCAGTCGTTCAATTTAAGCGATAGAAAATAGAAGTGCAAAGGGAGAGTAAAAAACCCTCCCTCCACATCATTGAAACTAGGGTTGTATAATGCCACCCTCTTCAAAGATATCTACAATTTGTTTGTGTGCTTCTGTTACAGCCTCTTGTGGGGTCATACGACCAGATGTAATATTTGCCATCATTTGCTCTGGAATAGATGCAGCACGAAGCGCATCAATCGCAGCATTGGGTTCTGCAGGCCATGATGCACCGACATATGGATCTTCGATGCTCAAGATTTCTTTTATTTCCCCGAAGTTAGGGTCAGCAGCAATGAGCTCCTCTGTCCATGAATCTTCATAGGCAGGTAAGAACAAACCACCACCCAATGTAGCCATTTGATTGAAGTTAGCTGGGTCAATTAGATCCAAAGCCAATTGTTTAGCAGCATCAACGTTTGGTGAACCTTTGAAGATACTCAACCAAGCATTTGTACCATTATCAGTCTTTAATCCAGATGGTCCTAATGGATTACGAAGAACAGCAGTGTTCGGGAATACTGGGTTATCATCACGTTTTGCAGCAGCATAAATACTAAAGGCATTAGAAGTCATACCAATTGCACCAGCGAGATAAGCCTCATTATTACTGATATCTCCCCAACTCAAAACACCTGGAGGTAACATCGGCGCATACATTTCATTCGTATATGTCTCTGCCAACCATTCAACAGCTGCAACAGTTTCTGGTGAATCAAATGTGACAACAAGTCCTGTTTCATCTGTATAGCTACCACCAAAGGCGTTGATGAGGGTAATCAAGAAACCATAGCCGTCACCACTTTGGTTTGGTGTAAAGCCCCAGCCCCAGAATTCGCCATCAGGATCGGACATTCCAAGTGCAACATCACGACGCGCGTCATATGTTTCAAGATCAGTTGCCATATCATAACCAGCGCCTTCGATCATATCAGAACGAGCAAACCATGCAGCGGATGTTGCAAGGAAAGGAATTGATTTCCAGACACCATCAAATTGTGCATTCTTTGCTGCGCTTGTTCCCGGCATAATTAAACCATAACGAGCTTGTGCTTCTTCAACAACATCAGTCACATCTTCTAACAAGTCAAGCAAGTGCATCTGCGCGATACTGATATTTGATGTATACGCGATATCAGGTGGATTACCCGCTGCAACCGCTGCTTGCATCTTGGAAAGGAAATCACCAAATGATTCTGGGTTGGTGGTTGAAATATCAAGACCAATACCATTCTCTTCGGTAAAATCTGTAACAATGTCACGGAATAAAGTTTGAACTTCTTCAAAATATTCTGTACGGTGAATAACAGTTAATGTACCTTCCATACCTTCAGGTAAGTCTTGCTCTTCATCTTGAGCTAAAAGGTGCATTGGAGTAGCTGCTGCAACGAGACCCGCACTGGAGGCGGCTGTAGCACGTAAGAAGTCACGACGACTCATTCTTTTCTTCATAAGTATAGTTCTCCTAAAAAATAATTCGGTAATTAAGCTACTTTTGGGAATTTTGTCGGTATTTTTTCAAATATCAACCCTATTGCAAGAAATTCTTAATTCCCATAGTAATTATAACCACAATTCTGTATTTTGCGCCATAAATTCTAACCATATATTGAAATAAACTATACATTACGCGATTTTAGACGTTTCAATAACATTTATGGTATATAATATCTTATAAATTATATGCGAAATAGTTTTACTTGTCGAATTTTTTTCCCTTAATTTACATTCACATTGAATTAAAACTCTTTTATTAAGCCATATATATCTAAGGAATAAAATAATGACTACTGGTGTTCTGTGCTATGGTGGAATCTGTATAGATAACATCATCCATGTCCCCTATATGCCAACAGCTGGGGTCGCAACCACCCCCACCCATCAACAATTCCAACTTGGTGGGGGTGCGACACTTACAGCAGTTTGGCTAGCCCAATGGGGAGTCAATGTGGGACTATCTGGCAATGCCATCGGCAAAGACGATTATGGAACACAAATTCTAGCTGCAGTCAAGAATTACCCGTCATTTTCTTCAGACTTAATTCAACAATCTGAAGTCATAGACACACCCTATACTCGCGCAATTGTCCCACCCAATGGTGACCGCTATCTAATTGAATTTGGATATGATGTAGCTCCGATGGTTCAAGCGGATAACATTAATTTAGACACTATCAACATTTTGACCGTCAATTTTTACTATAATAATCCTGAGCAAGAGTCGCAGAAATTGGCACAGCAAGCACACCAAAAAGGTATCCAAGTCATTGCATCTGACATTCTTGATGAGGGAAATCCATTCTTTCATACATCCGATATTATCATCAACTCACGGGCAGTCATGTCAAAAATATATCCAGATGTCGATCATATTGAATACATAAAAGGACTACAAGCAAAACATGGTGGAACTATTATTTTGACAGATGGAGATAACAAAGTATGGGTGTTTCATCGTGATGAGTCGCAATTCCAAGTTAACGTCCCGACAGTCAATGTACACGATACAACAGGCGCAGGCGATGCCTTCCGAGCAGGAATTGTATACGGAGAGTTACATAATTGGTTATTTGAAGAGAGCGTCAAACTTGCTGTTGCTACAGGGACATTACAAGTCAAACGTAATAGCGCAACTACCCCACCTGCATCATTAAATGAAGCAAAAGCAGTAGCTCAGACAATAAGCGTCATTTAACTATCTATTTGTTCTTCTTGTCTTTATCTTTATTTTGACCAGGCGCATTACAACTATTCCCAGGACAATCCTTATCTTTGTCTTTATTTTGACCAGGGGCATTGCAACTATTCCCAGGGCAATCATCACTACCTGAGTTTGAATCACTATTGTCATTATTACTTGAATCAGCTTCCCCCCCACCATTATCAGTTGGGTCATCGTTGGCTGGAGCTTGCTCTGCCCCACCACCGTTATCTGGAGGAGTAGTCGGATTAGAAGAATCTGTAAAGGATTGTGAATTATCCGAGTTAGAGGACGAATTATTGTTAGAATCCGATTGTGTTACCTCTGATGATGAATCGCCATTGTTATTATTATTGTTATTTGATGACTGTGTTTGATTCGTTCCATTGGATGTTGTACCGCTAGTCCGTCCAGAAGATTCATTTACGGTAAGAACATAGCCATATTCCAGCACTTCCTCATATTGTGTTGATGTGAGGTTATTTGCATTGGCTAATATGCCAACATCCGCCGGTACTGTATCTTCAACATCACGTGGCAATAGTGTGTTTACAAAAGAATTATCAACTGATTTAGCAATAGGTTGAGGAGCATTCACTTTAACAGAACCGTCACCATCCGTAGACGCTTCTACAGAAACCGATGACCCCGCTACCGCAACATACCCACCTTGATCTGATGTGATTGCCGCTGCACCTTCTAGTAACTCTACCGTCATGACGTTATCCGTAGGTGGATAAATCATTGCAGTTGATGCTGTATTTGCTAAGAAATCAAAAGTGATTTCGTTTACCCATACTGTAACACGCCCAACACCTTCAGGCGTTTGAATCATCAGCCCATCCACTGGTACAGAGGAGCAATTTAAACCATCACCTAACCCATTACCACGGAAGTAAAAAGCCTGCATGGGGCCAAAATAGGGTTGTGTTGCCTCAACAATTGGTATCTCATCCAAAACATCATGGTCTAACAACTCAGCAGAAATCCAACCTGATGTATTATTTTCAGTGTCATGAACTTGCAACCATGAGTTATCGGCAAGCCGTCCGATAGCATCTATCTCAGTATTTTGAGGAATTGAAGCAACAACAAAAGCACTTGTGTTTGGATATTGACGCATATTTGACGCAACGTAGGTTGAGACAGGATAAGTGATAACTTCATCTACAGCCGTTTCAACTTCGACATCCCCAAATAAAAACATCGTAAGATTTTCAGGTTGTGTGGGATTGAGGTTAGCGAGTAAACGTAGCATCGCAATACCCCATTCACGATTACTTTCACTCAAAGAACTTAAGGATAAAGACCGTATCTGCTCAATATCGGTTATATCACCGGGGGTATCAAACTCTATATTAACCGTATCAGAAAAAGATGTGAGGCTGACTGTATTATTCCCATAGCACGCTTGATTGCGTCCTGTAGAAGAACACAATGACTGTGTTGTGTCAAACGCACTTGCATAAAGTCCAAGACACGATGTACTTTGTGCGGAGACAAAGATTGTTAAGATTAGAGAACAAAACAGCCAAATGTACTTTTTCATAGGTATCTATCAATCTTATATAAGGGTAGCTGATTTTTCATCATTATGTTAAGAGCGTTTACTATTTATAAAAGTATAACATAAATCGCAGCTACAAGAAATAAGATAATGTTAAATAATTCTCACACTTAACTGAGGGGATGAGCGAAATTCATAGCCTCTTGGTTTATCTCTATCAGGATACAACAATCTTAAGTTAGAACAACACTCTATCAAAACTTTTAAACTGATTATAGCTTCCATACGAGCCAACCCTGCCCCAATACAAAAATGTTTCCCATTAGCAAATGCAAGGTGGTCACGAGCATTGTGTCGGTGAATATCAAATTGATTTGGATTATCAAAATATAATGGGTCACGGTTGGATGCACCCAACATACATTGTAAGGTGTCCCCTTTTTTAAGGCGAACACCTGCAATCTCGACATCCTTTAAAACATGAC
>CAYGTY010000067.1:0-27783 GCA_964352825.1 uncultured Anaerolineaceae bacterium | reverse complement strand
TGGTCAGGTGCTTGCCTGCGTTGGATTCACGAGGTCACTGCTCGCTAAAATTTTAGGCGTGACTATATGGTCACCTTTTGCACCAAACTTTTTGCTATGGTGGATTGGGTCAGAAATGAAATTTGTAGGGGCGATACCCCTGTTTTCGACCGTATATGGCACAAAAAACAATGTCCTTTGCTATATGCCATAAAGCTAAACAGTTTACCAAATCCATGACATATGAGTGATACAAACGGGCGTAGCCTGTCACAACCCTGACACAAAAGCCTTCACAGTGACATAACCGCGACATAAAACCGATTATTTATTGGCAAACCAGTGCAACCCCGACGTATACTTATGATCGTATAGATTTGGATTGAATGACTAGAGGAGTTTTGTGTGGATAGACAACAAGCATGGGATATTGTGTGTGAATTTGTACAGTCGGATAGTTTGCGGAAGCATATGCTATCGGTCGAGTTTGCGATGCGAGCATATGCTGAACACTACGGTGAAGACCCTGATTCATGGGGTTTGGTTGGTTTGTTGCATGACTTTGATTGGGAGATTCACCCGACATTAGAACAGCATCCGATTGATGGTGCGCCGATTTTGCGTGAGCGTGGTTTGGGTGAAGACGACATCAATACCATTTTGAGTCATGGACCATTGGGAGAAGATCTGAGGACAGGGCTACGTGAAAAAGCCTTATTTGCTGTTGATGAGCTAACAGGCTTAATCACGGCGGTGTCGTTGGTGCGCCCTAGTAAAGATATTCGTGATGTAAAAATTAAAAGTATAAAAAAGAAGTGGAAAGACAAGTTATTTGCGGCAGGTGTTAACCGTCAAGATGTGGTTGAGGGTTGTGAATCGCTCGGTGTGGATTTGTGGGAATTCCATGTTCCGCTAGTGCTTAAAGCCATGCAGGATCACGCTGAGGAACTTGAACTTGATGGCAGTAAAGCAGGGTAAGCCCCTCTAACTAAGATAGACATTTAGCTTCATCTCCCCCACTTTGTAGTAGGGGAGACGTTACATTTTATCTATTAGTGTCTTAGTAAAAGCGGACGTGGACGGGTGTGCCGACGCTTGCAAATTCATAAAACCATTGGGCATCGGCGTTGGTCAGATTGACACAGCCGTGACTCATGGGTTGTCCGAAGTTGTTATGCCACCATGTACCATGCAGACCATAGCCTTGATAGAAATACATCACCCATTCGACATTTTCGAGATAATATCCAGGACCTGACATGGTTTGTGAGCGTGTTTTATTCCAAACTTTATAATCGCCCTGTACCGTTGGTGTTGCAGGAAGACCTGTTGATGCGAGTGCGCTGTGTTTGAGGACACCATCTTCATAGGCATAAGTCATTTGTGTACTAAGAACAACCACGATTTCACGCCCAATGCCAATGCGTGCTCCCGGTTCTGTTGCTGTGGCTTGGACATTGTTATAGGTTGCATAAGGAACATTTTGTGACAATACATCCGACCCATTTGGAATGAGTAGCGTCATCCCAGCAAATACCGTGTTGGGGTCTGTGATGTTGTTGACTTCCGCGATTGCGACCCAACTGACATTAAATTTGCGAGCAATCTGCGATAAATATTCACCTGATTGCACCACATATTCTTGACGTTCTGTGCTTGGTGGCGTGATAATACCAGAATCGGTTGCTGCTTCTACAGCGTTTTCTGCTGCCTCTGCTTCAGCTAGGGCGATTTCAATAGCTTCCTGTTGCTGTAAGAATTCAGGGGATGCCCAGATTTGTAATTCTTCACCCACTATAATGCGATTCGGGTTTGAAATACCATTCGCTTGCATGACGGCTTCGACTGTGACACCATATTGACCTGCAATTTGGCTGAGAATTTCCCCACGTTGAACCTTATGTAAAATAGGGGCGGCGGCGACAAGTGGATTTTCGACCACTTCTTCTTCGGTGGTCTCTGTTGTTTCACCTTCTACGGCAGGTAATGTCAGCCCTGGTATAAGTAGCTCTTGTCCCGAATAGATACTGCGGGCATCATCAATGCTATTGAGTGCTGATAATTCTTGCATATCCACACCATACCGTAGGGCAATCCGAAATAGATTTTCCCCTGGTTGGACAATATGTGTGACTTGCTGAGTGTTTTGTGCAAATGATATAGATGTGAAAAGTAACAAAAGAAACACAACGAACAATTTTAAATTACGGATTTTCATTCAGGTTGCTCCAGTACAATAGTCCCAATTATATATAACTATACTGATAAAATCTTACAGTACCAGAAGAAAGTGAATATTTTCTAACTTAAATCAGTTTGTCAGTCTATAATTGTTGCTAAGCTGATTTATCTGTAGAATGCTAGCGTACATACTAAATAGTAAAGTTGCTACTTTATGATTTTAAGAGTTTATCGTCTAACTGACAAATTAGGATTGGTCATCCTGAAATTGACTGTTGCCATCGGTGATTGGTTATTTGATGGTGTGCATGTTCTGACAGGTGCTACAGGTGGGCTTGTTGGGGTGATTGTATCCTTACTGATGTTGGTATTGGGTGCAGTTTTTGCTCTTGTGATGGTTGTTGTCAATATCATTCGTCGATTGATTGTGTTTCTATTCAATATTATTCGACAGATTGTGACGCTCCTATTTGCGATACTGGGACGTATTCTATCATTTACTTTTGGTCTTTTTGGCTTTGCGGGTCGTCGAGTTGCTCAGGGTGGGTCAGTTGCAACGCGGTCAGTAAGCAAAGGTGCGTCAGAGTCTATGGCTCGTCGGGCTGCTCGTGCGGAGATTGATGCAACTGTTGCGGAAGACCCTTTGCGCTCACAGAATCGTTTACTCAGTGGCGCATTCGTTTTCTTGGGTGTTGTCATAATCGGTATTGTCTTATGGGCGACTGACCCATCAAGGGCAAATACTGCACCGCTTGCGAATGCCCCTGTTGAAAATATCTCAAGTGTATTTAATTCGACTCCAATACAACCGACCCAAGCCAATTCAGCGATTATTGGTGCGACGGCTGTTCCTACTGCAACTCAAATTCCTGAAGTTTTTCAGGTACGGGGTGCGATATCTTATGTTGCGCGTGAACAAGGACAAGATGATATTTGGGCAGTTAATGTTGGGTCACGTAATCCAATTCGTATTACGAATGATCCTGCGGATGAAACCAGCCCTGCTTGGTCGCCACCTGATACAGGAACGATGCGCCTAGCTTATTCATCCAATAAAGATGGAAACTGGGAACTGTATGTTTATGACCTCGATAATGAGGAAACAAACCGCATTACTTTTGATTTATCCTATCAAGATAATCCTAAGTGGAGTAATGACGGCTTATGGCTAGTTTATGAAAGTTATCAAGGGAACAATCTGGATATTTATGCTGTTCCAGTTGATGGTTCAGAAGCTCCGATTCGGATTACTGACCATCCATCGGCAGATTATGCGCCTGCTTGGTCACCTGATGGACGACAGATTGCCTTTGTATCTTTGCGTGAGGGGAATCAGGATATTTATGTCTTTAACTTGGATACCTTAGAAACGGTCAATCTCACAAATACGCCGAGCCGTAATGAGAATTATCCTGCTTGGTCACCTGATGGGCGAGAACTAGCATTTAGTGCGCGTGAATTAGGTCGTTCTGTGATTCTGGTGCAATCGACAGTGGAAACGACTCCAGCAGAGGTGATTGGATTTGGTCGGATGCCATCTTGGTCGCCTGCAAATTCTGCCAAAAGTTTAGTATTTGTTGTTGATTCAGAGGATAGTCAATCTACATTCTTATCTGCCCGTCCTTATACAGGTGATGGTGTTGCGACAGAAGTCATTTCTGTTCCCTCTGGTGTTGAATACCCGAATTGGTCTGACCGTGTATTACCTGCGTCACTCTTGAATACAGGTGGTTTGCCTTTGGGTACGGATGAAGAATTATATATTGAACAATCAAGCCCTGCGACGGGTGAAGTCGCTTATAAATTGAGCCCACTTACGGATGTTGATGCGCCTAACCCTGTCTTGAGTGATGCCGTGAATGACTCATTCAATGCCTTGCGTGAACGAGTTTTGTCATCTACTGGACGGGATTTCTTAGGTGAACTCGATGATGCCTTTTGGGTGATTGATCAATTGCCACAACCGGGGGAAGACCGCCGTAATTGGCATAAAACAGGGCGTGCGATTGGTATTGTACGCAATGGTATTTTGGGTTTCCCACCCTTGATTGAGGTTGTTCGTGAAGATTCGGGTGTAAATACCTATTGGCGTGTTTATTTGCGGGTAGCAGATGAAGCACAGTCTGGGCAATTGGGTAAACCATTGAAGCAACTTCCGTGGGATTTTGTCAGTCGAAGTGGTGGTGATGTCGAGGCTTATAATCAAGGTGGGCGTATAAAAAGTGAAGTATCCGAGGGGTACTATATTGATTTAACGCAACTTGCACTTGATTATGGTTGGGAATGGACACCTGCTGGTAATGACTGGCGTGGAAATGCGAATACGGTTAATTATTGGATGTTCCGTAAAACTGAAGGTTTGGATTGGTATAATGCTATGTTGGAAATCTATGCTGTGAGTCAGTTAGGTGGGTTCGCATTAACGCCTACGCCTTCTGCTAGCGTCGAGGATAGTGGATAATATGGGAAAACGCTCATCTGGTATCCCAACAATTTTGATTTTGATGATTGTATTGATCGGATTTGGCGCGCTGTTATTTGTGAACTCATCGCCTGCATTATCAGTATCATCTGTGATGCCAACTGAAGCTGAGATTGAGAATTCAAATAATGCGTGGCAAGAAATCTTGAGTGAAGGGTTTGGTGAAAATAGTACACCACTCCCAACCATTGCCATACCGACTCGTGATTTTGTGCCACCGACATTGCCCGCTAGCCAACTGGCGACTGCAACGGCATTTAACGCCTTTGATGTTGCTTCGGCTGGTGATTCTTCCGTAGCGGGTGTTGTCACGCCGACTGTACTTGCGCCGACTGCAACAAATGTTGGAGATGCGATTGCGATAACGGTTGAATATGTGACGCGTGCGCCTTCTGAATGGCAACCTCCACCCCTGATTCCGCCACTATCGCGTGACCCATTGGGACGTGATCATTATTGGTTAACACGACCTGTTGATTCTAATGCAAATAATGCTGTGCTATTTTATTACCCTTACTCATCTGATGGTCCTGAAAAAGACAATCCATTCCGTGTTCATCATGGGATTGATATGCCAAACCCAATAGGGCAAGCTGTGCGAGCGGCTGGAAGTGGCACGGTTGTATGGGCGGCTGATGGTCGAGCGCAAGAAGATATTCCTAGTTTTCAGAATTCACCCAGCTATGGGAATGTGATTGTTATTGAGCATGACTTTGGGTATCGGGGTCAACCTGTTTTTACTTTGTATGCTCATTTATCAGCATCTTTGATTCAGCTTGGACAATATGTTGAGGCAGGTGAGGTGATTGGGCAAGTGGGGAATAGTGGTCGTGTAACAGGTCCGCATGTCCATTTTGAAGTGCGTGTTGGTGAAAACGCTTACCGCTCAACCTATAATCCTGCCTTATGGATGGTGCCTTATGTGGGGCATGGTGTGATTGCTGGACGCGTATTGGATAATGATGAAAACTTGGTTCAGGATGCAGATATTACTGTCCGCAACCGTTCTAATGGGTTGGTTCAAGATACAACAACGAGTTATATTCAACTAGGTACGAGTTTTGACACGAATGCTGATCCGATATGGGAAGAGAACTTCGTGGTTGCGGATGTTCCTGTAGGTCGCTATGATGTGATTGCAACAATTAATGGTGAACGCGTGGTTCGACAAGTTGATGTAATTGAAGGAACAACAACATTTGTTGAGCTTGCTCCTGTTGATTCTGTTGATGTTGCACCAACCGATGTAAGCGATGGGTAAGCGTAGGATGGAAACGTATAGCGTTGTCTACGATAATCAGCTACACTGTTAATGATTATTTGTATTTAAACTGCAAGGAGGACTGCTGTATGCCTAATAAAACTATAATACGGCACAAGCGGCAGGGATTGTTTTTTTTTGTGCTACTTTGCACATTGGTATTGAGTTTACCTCCCGTTTTTTCTCAGGATGAAACCCGTGTACTATCCCCAGGTATCAATGTTTCCGATACGCTGTCATCGGATAATGGGGCAAGTTCTTATGTGTTTGATGCGACAGCAGGCACAACGGCAACAATAACAGTTGTCGCTACAGAAGGTCAGTCTTTAGGGCTGTTATTAAGTGATGCAGATGGTAACTCCGTTGCACAAGCAGTTGATTCGGATGGATTAGGTGCTGTACAAATCGAGAATGTACTACTTGCGAACAATGGTCGTTACTTTGTAGTGGTTTACAGTGCACCAAATGCTGAGGGTGATAATGCTTATTCAATCACCTTAGCGGTTAATGAAATCGCTGAACCTGCTGAAGCAACACCAGCCCCGACAGAAGCCCCAGCCGAAGCAACAGAAGTTCCACAAGATACAACATCTACCGAAGCGATACCTGAACAGGTACTCATTGGCGGTGGTATTCAAGTGTCTCTGAATTGGACAGGTGCGGCGGACATGAACTTACAAGTCCGTGACCCATCTGGTGAAACACTCTATTGGGATTCGCGTGCAACAACCAACGGTGGTTCATTTGGTTTTGATGCCAATGGTTTATGTGAAGTTATTACAGAAGACCCAACCGAAACTGCAACATGGCAACCCGGCTTCTTACCGACAGGAAGTTATGAAATTCTTGTTTTCTATCGTGAAGTTTGTGATACAGGTGTTGCATCTGTTCCATTTACGGTGAGTGTATCTGTTGATGGTACTGAAGCAGGCAGTGTTGATGGTGTTCTGTTGCCTCCTGTTCAAGCGCAAGATAGTGTTTACTTGACCCGTTTTGTGGTTGATGGCGATGGTCAAGCAACTGTTGGTACTGGCGGTGTGTACCCTGATTCTAGTTTGAATCTGTTACCGACTGCTTTTGATATTGCGACTGATACACCATCAGCAATCGAACGCGATATCCCTGTCGTTGGTGAAGTAACGAATGACCAACCGTTTGTGACTTATTCGTTTACTGGCACAGCAGGTGAAATTGTATCGATTGATATGCAGGCACAAGGACCGAACCTTGATACATTGCTTCAGGTAGTTGATGGTACAGGTGCATTGGTCGGCGTGAATGATGATTCTGGTCAGTCTACAAATTCCTTTATTGCGAACCTTCGTTTGCTGAATGATGGTGTTTATACGATTGTGGCAACCCGTTATGGTAAAGGGTTGGGTGGTACAGAAGGTCAATTCCAATTGGCTCTATCGGGTCCATCTAGTGATGTTGCGCCTGAATTAACGGAATTCCAATTACCACAAGGTGATATTGAAGTTACCTTATTGTGGAATACAACTGCGGACTTACAATTATTGGTTCGTGACCCTGTTGGTGAGGCTGTCTTTGATGATGTGCCGTTCATTAATAGTGGCGGGACATTACAAGAAAATGGTAATGTGAATTGTGTTCCAGCAGAAACAATCACGCCGATTTCCTACACATATTGGCCTATCGGTCGTATTCGCCCTGGAACATATGAAGTCGAAGTTTGGTATCAAAATGCTTGTAGTGATGTTCCTCCACCAACTGAGTTTACGCTTGTGATAGAAGTTGCTGGCGAAACAATTAAAGTTGAACGCCAAGTTCCATTGCTTGACCAACGCTATGTCACTAACTTTACAATTGATCCATCAGGCACAGGTATTGCAGGTGAAGGTGGATTCTTGGGGGGTAGTGAGACTTTACCCTATCAAACTGAAATTGATTCAGCTTTGACGCTGACGAGTGGTCAACCTGTGACAGGCGTGATTACACCCTCGAATACGTTTGATGTGTATTCCTTTGATGGTGTGACGGGTGAAACTGTGACCATTAGTATGGCTGCTTCGTCACAAACTTTGGATACGAAACTCTTCTTGATTAGCCCAAGTGGTATCGAACTGGTTGAAAACGACGATGGAGACCCTGTATTATTGGGTGCTACAGGTCGGACAACGGATTCAATCATCAGTGAGGTTCTCTTACCAGAGAATGGTCCATATACTATCTTGGCAACGCGCTTTGGGACGGTCTATGGTGGTACGATTGGTGGTTATACGCTCACGATGCGTAAAAGCTAAATCGTAAATAAGATTTAAGATTGAAAGGGGAGCAGATTCTGTTCCTCTTTTTTGTTGAATCGACTCCGTTCCTCATCGACTTTCATGGGATACTGTACAAATTTGATTGCCTCTGTTATGATGCGGTGCTGTTACAGCCAACCATTTTGAAAGTGAATCTGAATGTATCGTCGTTTAGTTATAATTCTAATAGCATTAATTGCCCTTGTATTAGTAGCATGTTCTCCCACAGTTAATTTACTTGATGAAAATAACCTCAAAGACACAAGTTTGTTATCAGGTGAACCCTGTGAAGCACCTTGTTGGAATGGGATTACACCGGGGGAGACTACCTTCCGCGATGCAAAAATCTTAGTTGAAGACGATTCACGGTATTCAAAAGTAGAAGAAGTCACACCCGAAGAAGAGACTCAAGAACGTTTATTTGGCTTTTCTGATGGTGAGGCAAATGTCTGCTGTCAAATTTATAGTCGTGATGGCGATATTGTAGAGTCGATGTTATTTTTACTTTCCCCATTGATGACACTGGGTGAAGTTGTTGATAAATACGGTGACCCTACATATTTGACAGGTGAAGAGGTTGCAGAGGGACAAGCAATTATGTTCTTGTTGTACCCTGATGTTCCGATTGTTTTATATGCCTTTGTTGAAGGTACAGAAGGAACACTCAGTGCCGATAGTGAAATCATCGGTTTGTTGTATATGACCGAAACAGAAATACAACAAATTATTGATTCCAGCCGTTTTTATGAATGGGAAGGCTATCAAGCATTCACCGCATATATTGATGAAAATTATGACTTTATCGGAAGCGAAGCCGAAGAGTTAACCGAAGAAGAATCCGACGCAGACGGAAATGACACAGAATAAAGCCGTACATCGGCAATTAGTAACAATTCATGTTCAAGGAGCAGGGTAGAATGGCAGAGCAAACAGCAACACAAATGACAGTTGGAATAGGTGATAAAGTAAGTGGTAAAGTCAGACATCTGGGGATGTATGGCGCGTTAGTTGATATTGGAACAGGACAAGATGCTTTGCTCCATATTTCACAACTTGGTCATGATGAATCACGGAAATTTGAAGAAGTGGTACAAAAAGGTAATGAAATCACTGCTTACATCTTCAAGACTCGTAAAGATGGTCATGTGGCATTAACAATGGATAAGCCACCCGAAGTGCCATGGCAAACTATCAAAGTCGGTAATATATATAACGGTCAAGTTATCCGTATTGAGAATTTTGGTGTATTTGTTGATTTTGGTGCAGAACGCCCAGGGATGGTTCATGTTTCCGAAATGGCAGATGGTTATGTCAAATCACCAGCAGATGTTGTCAGCATTGGTGGAGAAGTTGAAGTCCGTATTTTGAAGAAAAGCGGTCGCCCACGCCAAATCGATTTGTCAATGAAACCTGCGGTTGAAGAGGTTGAAATATTTGACGAGCCAGAAGACGAAATGCCAACTTCGATGGCACAAGCATTTCGTCGTGCGATGGAACAACAAGATGATGAAGAAGAAACACCTGTAAAACCAACAAAGAAATCATCTAAGCGTGTAGATGAAACACAAGATGAAATTATTGCACGGACATTACGTAGTAACTAAATCTATATCATCTATCACAACTTAAAATCAAAAGGGACTCGGGAATTTTATCCAGTCCCTTTTTTGATTAATCTAGTTCTTCTTCAATCTCTGTCATATCTTGATAGAGGCGATAACAGATGAATCCAAACAAGATGGTGAAGTTCGTCTCGTGTGATAGACACCACGGGCATAATGCTTGTAACAAAACAAATTGAACAAACACCAACCACATCGAAAACATCCATGCGAACAAGCCCACACCGAAGACAATCAACTTGCCATATTCTTGGAAGAGTGTGATGCGATTTTCTAAAAGTAAGACCAATCCGATAACAACGTAAGTTAGAAAACCGAGATAAGCGATTGGAATCCCTGCGACTTCTGAATAGACGCTATTGAGGACGACATTACAGTTGAAAGGTCCTCCTTGGATACAGGCGGAAGGCACATCGGTGATTTTGAGATAGCTTAAGTATCCACTAACCGCTAAACCAAATACGATAGACAGCAATTGGATATGGCGAAGTGTGATAAATGATTTTCTTGAGATATTGACAGAGGAGTCAATTTCGTTTGTTGTGTTGCTGTTTGTTACCATGTTCAACTCTCTTTAATTCGTTAGTCTTGTTAGCTGATTTGACGTAATAATAGCACAGAAAGTTCCATGCCTGCGGGAACAAATGTAACATCTTCAGGAATAATAACAAGTCCATCGGCTAGTACCATTGACATGAGTGCGCCTGAACTTTGGATGCCAGTTGTATGTGCCATATACTGCCCGTCTGTTTGTTGAATGGTGACACGATTATAAGTTTTACGCCCATCTGATTTCATATCTTCAGCGAGGGTTGCTTTAATCATTAGAGGATTATGTTGAGTCGCTGATAATTTTGCGAGGGCAGGGCGGACAAATACTTCAAATGTGACCATTGCGGATACTGGATTCCCTGGAAGTCCGAAGAATGGAATGTCTTGAATTGTACCAAATGCGAGTGGTTTCCCTGGACGAATATTAATCCGCCAAAAATCAATATTCCCAAGTTCTTGCATCACCACTTTGACAAGATCGGCTGTACCTACAGATACACCTGCCGAACTAATAATCATATCGGGTTTTTCATTTATTGCAGTCTGGTACAAGTTGCGGATAGAGTCCATTGTGTCGCCCGCAATCGGAAGACGAATCGGGATACCACCTGCTTGTTGGATTAACCCTGCCAGCGTATAGCTGTTGGTATCACGTATCTTTCCCGGTTGGAGCTCTTGGTCAACATCAAGCAGTTCATCGCCTGTTGTTAGAATAACGACTCTGGGCTGACGGATCACAGGTATTTGTGATAAACCAACTGCGGCTAACATACCAATTTCTGCTGGGCGAATTTGTGTCCCTGCCTTCATGACTAATCCGCCGACTTTAATATTCTCACCGATTTGACGGATGTTTGCGCCTGATGTCGTGGGTTTTAAGAATCCGACAGTTTCGGGTAGTGGGGGGGAATCGCCTTTTTGCCAATTATCCGTTGTGTCTTCAACTGGGATGACTGCATTTGCGCCTTCGGGTATCGGTGCGCCTGTCATAATACGAGCGGCTTGACCTGTTTGTAAAGTTTGTGTGGGTGCGACTCCAGCGGGAATATCCATGACGACATCGAGTGTGGTGGGTTCTGCCTCTGATGCGTTTTCAACATCTTCAAATTGTATGGCATAACCATCCATCGCGGAGTTTGCAAAGGGCGGTAAATTGGTATTCGAGATAATATCTTGAGCGATAACTCTTCCTAATGAATGACTCAATAAGACGGTTTCTGAATCAAGGGATTGAATGGTCGCTAGAATCTTTTCTAGGGCAGTATCGACAGTTAGTAAGTTTGACACACTATGCTCCTATCATAACAATAATGCTGGATTATAGCATAAAATGAACTAAGTATTCGGCTCTTGGCTTGTGATTGACTTGATATTTGACAGTTAGAATATCTGGTGATATGATGTTCTCAATCTTCTTGTAAGAAGTTTATGAAAACCTCTAACTTACTTGACAATCTTTGTCAAGCTAGGTTATAATTCAAAGTCTATGAACAAGTATCGTGATTGCACAGTGTAATATGAAGTGGCGCAGGTTAAAGATTATCTCCTGTCGCCAATTTTTTGTTTGCTATCGTGTTGTCGTTCATATCTAGTCAGTTCAAATACCTATCTACAGTATTATAGCGCAGAGGAGGACACGCCTTGGAGGCGAAAGACTTTAGCGCACTACGCATCAGCCTAGCTTCTCCAGAACAGATTCGTTCATGGTCTTATGGCGAAGTCACAAAACCAGAAACGATTAATTACCGTCGTCTCCGCCCAGAGATGGATGGCTTGTTTTGTGAAAGAATATTTGGTCCTACACGTGACTGGCAATGTTACTGTGGGAAATATAAGAACATCCGTTATCGTGGAATCATCTGTGATAAATGTGGTGTTGAAGTTACTCGATCATCTGTACGTCGTGAACGTATGGGGCATATTGAGCTTGCTGCACCTGTGGCGCATGTTTGGTATACCCGTCGTGTACCGAGTTATCTCGGTCTATTATTAGACGTAAGTCGTCGTAATTTGGATCGTGTGCTGTATTTTGCTCAATATGTGATTACACATGTTGATGAAGATGCTCGTAATAAAGCGATTAGCCGTATTAAAAAAGAATTGGCACTCAAGGAAACAGAACTCGGTGGTGACATCGAGGAACAAATGAGTGAGTTACGTGGTAACCGCGAGCAGTTGTCTGAAGAATTTGATGAGAAGGTCAAAGCTATCCGCGATCATTTTGATGGTGAGATGGCACGTTTGAGTGATGAGGTCATCCGTGAGGCACAATCTGCACAAGGACGTGTAGAAAGTCTCTTAGGTCAGACTTCACCATCTGATATTAATCTTGAAGCAACAGATGCTGTAATTGTTGCGAAAGGTGAGATGATAACGAATGATCATATCTCACGTATTCAAACATTGGTTGACGATTATCTGAGTGATTTACAAGCAGAAATTGAAGACCTAACACAACAAGAAATCGAAAAAATCAGTGGCGATATTGACTCGGCAAACTTAAATGTAGATTCCTCTATGGATGAACATTTGGCTGAGCTTGATGATCGTCTTGTGACGCTTCGTGGTAGTGCGGAAAAGCAAATTAACGAATTGAAGGAATTGCATGTTTTACAATTCCTATCAGAAAGTCGTTTCCGCGAATTGAAGAGTCGTTTCGGTAATGTGTTCCAAGCAAATATGGGTGCAGAAGCATTCTATGATATTTTGCAGACATTGAATCTGCCAAAATTATCTGAAGAATTGTGGAAAGAAGTTCGTACCACAAAATCCAAACAACGTCGTAAAAAGGCAACTAAACGTCTTCGCGTTGTGGAGAGTTTGCGTAATAGCTTGAAAACAGTTACGGATACTGATGAAACCAATCAAGAAAATGAACCACATGGCAATCGTCCTGAGTGGATGATTCTCACTGTATTACCTGTGATTCCACCTGACTTACGCCCGATGGTTCAATTAGATGGTGGTCGTTTTGCGACTAGCGATTTGAATGACCTCTATCGTCGCGTGATTAATCGTAACAATCGCTTGAAGCACTTGTTGGAACTGGGTGCGCCTGATGTGATTGTCCGTAACGAAAAACGGATGTTGCAAGAAGCAGTTGATAGTTTGATTGATAACAGTCAACGTGGTAAAGCACTTAGCCGTCGCGGTCGTCGTGAACTTAAATCTTTGAGCGATATGCTTAAAGGTAAGAAGGGTCGTTTCCGCCGCAACTTGCTGGGTAAACGAGTTGATTATTCGGGTCGTTCCGTTATTGTCATTGGTCCGAAACTCAAACTACATCAATGTGGTTTGCCGAAGACAATGGCACTTGAGCTTTATCGTCCATTTGTCATCAGCCGTTTAGTGAAATATAACTATGCAAGTAACGTTAAAGGTGCAAAACGCATCATTGAACGTGAAAAACCTGAAGTATGGGAAGTTCTTGAAGAAGTTATCAAAGAACGTCCAGTCCTATTGAACCGCGCACCAACATTGCACCGTTTGGGGATTCAAGCATTTGAACCTCAATTGGTTGAAGGTAAAGCGATTCAGATTCACCCACTCGTCTGTTCGGCATTTAATGCGGATTTCGATGGTGATCAAATGGCTGTCCATGTTCCATTGAGTGAACGCGCTGTAAAAGAAGCTCGCGAACTGATGTTGAGTACACGTAACTTGCTGAAACCATCTGATGGTATGCCGATTGTTGGTCCATCAAAAGATATGGTTTTGGGAAATTATTACTTGACTATGGATCCAACAGTCGAAATTGTGGCGTTGAAAAAACGTGCTGATGAATTCCGCTCAGAAGAGGTATTATTCAAAGCAGCACATAAAGTGGGTATCGCTTTCCGCTCTAACGGTTACTACTATACTCAGTTCCGTTCTGTTGCGAATAGTGAACTCTTTATGGACACAACTGAGCCTGATGAAAATGGTCGTCCTAAAGTTGTCGAAACAGCCATTGATCGCACCGTAAAAGCTGTGTTGGATGGTGATGTAGATTGTATGTTGGCGAATGCTTACGAAATGCGTAAGTACATCATCGCACATGATTTGCAAGATGTTTTAGAGATTACCAATCTGCATGAACGTCGTATTGTTGTTGATATGGATGAGGTTGAATATCTCTACCGTATTGGTTTGGTTAACTTACATACGCCGATTTTGTTAGGCAACATCTATGATACACGCGGTCCACAAGAAGAACCTGAAATTTGTACCATTGGTCGTGCAATTTTCAACCGCATCCTGCCTGATGAAATGCGTTTTGTTCAAGAAACCTTCGGGAAGAAGGGACTACAACAACTTGTTGCGCGTTGCTATCAAGTCATTGGTGGTGAACGGACAACTGATGTTGTTGATGCAATTAAGAATTATGGTTTCCACTATGCAACTATCTCTGGGACAACCATCGCAGTTAGTGATTTGACTGTTCCAGATGAACGTGCCGAAATCTTGCGCCAAGCTGACGAAGTTGTCACAGGTGCTGAACGCGATTTCCGTCGTGGTTTGATGACAGAAGAAGAACGTTATCAGATTACAATTGATGAATGGAACCGTGCGAAAGAATACCTACAAGATCGTATTCGTGACACGCTAGACCCTTATGGACCGATTGCGATTATGGCAATTTCTGGTTCAACAAAAGGTGGTTTTGGTCCGATTACACAGTTGGCTGGTATGCGTGGTTTGATGGCTGATCCGTCAGGACGTATTATCGATTTGCCGATTCGGAGTCATTTCCGTGAAGGCTTGAATGCACTCGAATACTTTATCTCGACACATGGTGCGCGTAAAGGTCTGGCAGATACAGCTTTGCGTACAGCTGATGCGGGTTATTTGACCCGTCGTTTGGTCGATGTTGCCCAAGATATGATTGTTAATCGTTGGGATTGTAATACCCATCGTGGATTAACAATTTATCGTGCAGACGATGTTGCGGGGCAAACACTCTCTGAACGTATTGTGGGTCGTTGTGCTTCCCGTGATATGTATCATCCTGATACAGGCGACTTGATTGTTGCTCGTAACGAAATGATTGATGAAGATGTTGCAGAAATTATCCAAAAATCATCGATCCCAGAAGTTGAAGCTCGTAGCCCAATGACCTGTGATTTGATTCATGGTGTATGTGCGCTATGTTATGGTCGCGATTTGGGTAGTGGTGACATGGTCAGCATTGGCTCTGCGGTAGGTATTATTGCTGCACAGTCTATTGGTGAACCGGGTACACAGCTTACCTTGCGTACTTTCCATAGTGGTGGTACAGCGAATACAGGTGGTGATATTACTAGTGGTTTGCCTCGTGTTGAAGAGTTATTCGAAGCACGGAAGAAACCAAAAGGTGAATCTGTCATGACGGATGCTGGCGGTACCTTGCGCCTGACACAACGTGAAGATGGTGCGCGGATTGCTGTTGTCATTGATAGCGAAGTGATTAGCGAATCACATATCATTCCTAAATCATGGGAAATCACTGCTGAAGATGGTAAAGATGTCAAAGAAGGTGCAATCATTGCTATTAACGGCGATGAAGAACTCAAGTCTACTTTGGCTGGTACGATATATATTGAAGACGAAACGATTTATATTCGTCAGGAACGTCGTGATGAACACGAATATGAGATTCCTGCGAATGCTCGTTTGCTGAAAACAATCTATGATGGTATGGAAGTTACCCCCGGTCAGCAATTGACTGAAGGATCGAAGAATCCACACCGAATCCTGCGTGTTCTTGGTGCTGGGGCAACCCAATTGTATCTCTTGAGCGAAATTCAGGATGTTTATCGTAGCCAAGGTGTAAATATCGCTGATAAGCACTTTGAGACCGTTATCCGTAAAATGATGTGTAAAGTACAGATTACTAAGAGTGGTGATAGTGACTTGCTCCCCGGTGAGCTAATCGATCAGCTCCGTTTGCTTGAAATCAACGAGAAGTTGATTGGTGAAGGCAAAGATCCATCTGCTGGTTCTCCAATACTCTTGGGGATCACAAAAGCTGCGCTTAGCACCGATAGTTATCTATCTGCCGCCAGCTTCCAACATACCATTAAGGTATTGGCTGGTGCAGCAATTGAAGGTCAAGTTGATCCATTGCATGGTTTGAAAGAGAATGTGATTATTGGTAAGTTGATTCCTGCTGGTACAGGTTTCCATGCTTATCATGACCGCCAAGCAATCGCACCACCACAGGCGACACTTGAATCACAAGGTGCGCTGGACATGGATGAATATAATGATAATGATGACTTTGAAAGCATCTTATCTGACTTGTAATCCGATACAATAAACAGAAATACACTAAGCACGGGATGGTCAAATGGCTGTCTCGTGCTTTTTTATTGGGGTGTTAAAACTTCGATTTCTGCGAGGATAATATGGTCACTGATGGGTTGACCATTTTTATCTAATACGGGTAGCCTTTGACCTGTTTGAACATCATAAACACCCATGACTAACTTATAGGTGTTTGGTGGGACAGACCCCCAAAAGGGAACAAAGTTATCTTGTATAAAGATGATGTTTGGATGCCAATAGGCGGGAGATACCCCTAATAAATCACGTTGTGCAACAGGTGGTTGTGTCATATCATCGATGAGGTGCAGGAAAATTTGTAAGGTCGCACCTGAAGATTGTACAAGTGGTTCAAGATAGAGTTGATTATTCACCCCATCATTTTCACCATAGACTGTTGTGCGCGGTATTTCTACCCCCCGTAATAACAGCATATCTCCAAAGTTAATTGGCAATTCAATTTGATTTTTTTCGCCATCTTGTACATGATAAATGGTTTGTTCATCGAGTTCTATCAAGGTATTACTAAGTGTAGTATTGGTATCACTGACACGGTAGACTTCAAATGCAATTTCGCCATCTTGACGTAGAATCGTGTCGATATGTGATGACCCATATTCTGGTGTAATCCATTTCTGATGTTTTTCTGAAATGGAAGATAGCGGTGATATAAATAATAGGGCAGGGTGTTCGCTTAAAACAATGTTGGCAAAGGCATCAAAAAAGACAACATATGTATTGTCAGATGATGCTTTTAAGTATTTGTAAATTAAGGGGTCAAGCTCATGATTCGGTGTTGAGACAAATACGACATCTTCATCTTGTTGCGCGATATAGTTTGCCAGTTGTTCTAAATCATCACGATAAATTTCATAGACACCTTCCCCTTGTTCTCTATCGTCATGATAGGGAAGTGTTATATGTTGTTGGCTTGCCCATGTGACAAAATATGCCTGATAATCTGCAATGGCTGTGCTTGTAATAATGAGCGCTATAAGTCCCCATGTGATGTGCTGACTTTTGATAAGGCTACCAAATTGTGAGATCGCTAACCCAACAAAAATCATCATCGCAGGTAGTGTAATAATTGACCGCAGGAATGATGGGGCTAATACGGTCAATAGGCTTGGTATGAGACCGAAGCATAATAGGGCTATCAACAAAATATTTAATGGCTGTCGTTTACTATGAATGAGGGTAAGCATAAAGCCTACATAGACCAATAAGCCAATTGGCAATAAGAATAAGGGACGGCCTGGGATGTTGTAACGCCACGTCGGGTCACCAACGAATGCAGGCATCCCCGCTAATTTGTAGGCATTGTCAATTAATAACTGTGGATTACCTGCTTGTGCTTCTTGTAATGGGGTTGCGATGCTTTCGGCTCGGTTGCTTCCTTGTGGGTCGTTGAGGCGAATATACACCATCGGTAATGTGATGACTGCGCCTAGTATGCCGACGAGTAGTAATTCACGCCATCGATTGTGGATAAGGTCGCGGCGCAATATAAATAATATTAGGAACATAACCCCATATGCGAGGGGTAGAGCAAAAGACGATGTATAGGTATAAATTGTAAACCCTAATGCAAGCCCTGTGAAAGCGGAAACTACCCAGACCGATGTTGATTTTTGCTTTTTGAGAATATGGGATAGACCGATTAAAACAATTAAAACAAGAGTAGGCAACATGACTGCTCGTAAGCCTAGCCGTGATGTGAAAACTGCCCAAAACGAAACAGCTGTTAATCCACTTGCGACCACGCCAACATAAGGTGAATAGGTACGGTATCCAAAGCGAAATATTAAAGCGACTGTCAGCATCCCGAAGATAAATGCAGGTAGCTTAATCATAAGAGGATTGATACCGACGATTAAGTACGAGATGCCTAACATCCAGACAAACGCACCCTCATGCCCTTGATTTGTTGGATAAAAAAGGCGGAAGTCACCTTGTTCGATTAAATGTATACCTTCTTCGGCTTTGAAGATTTCATCATGTTGGAGGCTTGGTGGCACATCTCCAAACATCCATAATCTGAAGAATGTTGCCACCAATAAAATGAGTAATCCAATGAGGATTCGTTGCTTATATTTCATAGCACAATCTATGCTTAAGGGCGATTTGCTAATGCCCCGTATAATGGACGACGACGCTGTGATTCACTTCCATCGAAGTATGGATATAGCAAGCTGTACCCTGCTAATTCGCTCCGTTGATCAATGATAACATCATTCGCGAAGTTCATATTCCATAGAATCATGACCCCAATATCACTACTCTGTTGTGCCAGTTCAAAAGCACGTAGCGTATAGTTCATCTGGTCTGTTGGTGTATTATAAGTCATCCAAATATCGGGTGGCTCGGTTGGATAATCTTGCCATGTTGCCCATCCAAATTCAGTTCCCCACATTTGAACATTGTGACCATTTGCGGCAAGAATGCGTCGATAGTCTGCAATATTATTTTGGAAGAAGAACTGCGGACGGTCATCCCAACCTTGATTTGCAATGCTATCGCAACAAACAAAATCGGGTGGGTTGCCCCAACTATAAGGATGGATACCAACAACAACATCAGAGTATTGTGCTAAACCCGCATTATACATCTGTTGTAGATAGGTACGGTCGTCAATAGATACATTCGGTGTATTGCCTGTTGGAGCGAGTCCTGCTGTGATAATGGTTATGTCGCTGGAGTAAGCACGAATTGTGTTATATGCGCCACGGAACATATCCATATAACTTGCACCATTAAACGGTTGCCCACCTGTCCATTCGCGTTTGAGGTTGGGTTCGTTCCAAATTTCAATCGCATCGACAGAAGGACCGACTTTGCCAAGTAAGAATGTAATGAACTCATTGAATCGGTTGAAGTCATCAGGTGGTCCATCTTCATTGCGGTCTGTATTACGTGCCCATGCAGGTGCTTTAGCAATACTTAACATGACTTTAAAACCGCGTTTATCAGCTTCTTGGACATGTAACTGGAAGAGACGGAAGTTTTGGTCAAATTGCTGTGGATTATCGGGTTGTAGCCAATTCCACGCAGCTTGTAACTTAATCCACTCAACACGTAATTCACTGGCTTGCTGGAGGGTTCTATCCCAGCCTGAGACACCAAAGTTATAGTAAAGCTGGATACCCATTTGTGAACCATCTAAGCCGATTTGATTGGCTGGTAAGGCTGTGGTTACAGCATTTGGATTTTGTGTTGGGATCACAAATGTGGGTGTGAGTGTAGGTGCTAATGTTGGACGCGCCGTGCTTGTTGGTGGTAAGGTATAGTCTTCACCAATGATCGCACCGATAAATTCACTATCTTGACTGTTTTCAAATGTAGGTGGGAGTGCTTGGTTGGATGTATCCGATGCAATTGTCGCTGTTGCTGTCGATTGTGTAATGGGTACAGGTGTGGCAGAAGCAACTAGGGTTGGTAATTGATTGGATGCAACCGTTGGTACAGTGATATTCTCGATAGTCGGTGATGACGATTCTTCAGTCGGCGGTGTATCGGTATCGGTTTCCACAGCTTGGGCAACAACTTGTGGCGTAGCTGTGATAGCACTCGTCGGCGTAATAAAAATCGGTACAGGTGTTTGATTTGAACATCCAACTAGGATGATCATAAAACCTGTAATCAATAATGTGAGTTTTGTGTGTATGTTATGTTTTATTGTCATGGATAGCAGTCTACCACAGCGCAAATTAGCTTTCTATAATAGATTCCTTGCGTAGGGTAAACGTATTTTATTGAAAATATGATATAATAGAACTAATGTTTTTAATTTTTATATGGTTTTAATTTGTTATCTAAAATGGTAGTCTCTATAGGCTACCCACCAAGTTGACCCGTAATTCATAAAGGAAAGTTCATGACAGATAGTTCAATTCATCAAGTAAATATTGAGCGCGAAATGCGAGATGCGTATCTCGATTATGCGATGAGTGTGATTGTTTCCCGTGCGCTTCCTGATGCCCGCGATGGATTGAAGCCTGTGCATCGGAGAATCTTATATGCTATGCACGATATGGGCATTCATGCGAGTAGCTCACATAAAAAGAGCGCGCGTATTGTCGGTGAGGTTTTAGGTAAATATCATCCTCATGGCGATGGGGCAGTCTATGACACAATGGTACGTATGGCTCAAGATTTTTCCATGAGATATATGCTCATTGATGGGCAAGGTAACTTTGGTAGTGTCGATGGTGATAGTGCTGCTGCTATGCGATATACCGAAGCGCGTATGGCAAATATTGGTAATGAATTATTGATTGACATCAATAAGGAAACTGTTGATTTTACAGATAATTTTGATGGTACTTTGGCTGAACCTGCTGTTTTGCCCGCTGTTATCCCTAATTTGTTGATTAATGGATCGTCGGGTATTGCGGTTGGGATGTCCACAAATATCCCACCTCACAATTTGGATGAGGTCTGTGATGCTTTGGTCTATATGCTAAGCCATTGGGAGCGTATGGATGAAATTGATGTTGAAGAATTGATGCACTTTATTACAGGACCTGATTTCCCGACAGGTGGTGTAATTTATAAAATGCGCGGTGACATTGATATGTTGCGGGCGGCATATGCGACGGGGCGTGGCAAGATTACGATGCGGGCGAAAGTCCATATTGAAGATATGGGACGTGGTAAATCTCGTATTATTGTAAGTGAATTACCCTACCAGACGAATAAAACAACACTGATTGAACGGATTGCGTCACTTGTACATTCCGGCAAATTAGAAGGCTTGGCTGATTTACGCGATGAGTCTGATCGCCAAAACCCAGTACGCTTGGTAATTGAATTACAGCGCGGTGTAGAAGCGACGGATGTCATGGCGGCGTTATTTAAGCTGACGCCACTACAGGCAACATTCGGTATAATTATGCTGGCATTGGTGGATAGTCAACCTCGTTTGCTGACACTCAAACAAGCTCTACGTGTTTATTTAGAACATCGCCTTGAAGTTATTCAACGTCGAAGCCGCTATGACTTGGCAAAGGCGAAAGAACGCGCCCATATTTTAGAGGGGTTACTGATTGCGCTTGATAACTTGGATGAAGTGATTGCAACGATTCGGAAATCACAAAATACAGAAACGGCTCGCAATAACTTAATGAAGAAATTCAAGGTGAGTGAACCACAAGCACAGGCAATTTTGGAAATGCCGTTGCGTCGTTTAGCTTCTTTGGAAATCAAGAAAATAAAAGAAGAATATGACGAGAAAGTCAAACTCATTAAATCACTTGAAGGTCTATTGGCGAGTGATAAGATGCAACGAATTCATATTGCTGAAGAATTGGTTGTTATGAAAAACGAATATGGTGACCAACGAAGAAGTATTATCGTTGATGGGGAAGCGACTGCTGTTACAGCGGAAGATTTCCTGATGCCAGAGGAAAAGACATGGGCTGTGTTGAGTGTAAATGGACATATTGGGCGGACATTTGTTGATGAGCCACCTCGTGTGACAACAACGACAAAGATTCCACCTCGATTCTTACAAGCCACCTCCACATCCCAGACCCTCTATCTGGTTACAGATAAGGGAAACTGTGCGACGATTCCTGTTCAACAACTCCCGCAAATTGAAGAAATTGCTGATGGGATTCAGTTTAGTGATATATGCCCACTTAATGCTGATGAGAATATCGCTGGATTACTATGTTTGCCGATGAATATTAATTCGGGATATATGACCTTCGTCACAGAACAGGGGCAAGTCAAACGGCTTGAAATGTCAGATTTACCGGGTGTTATGGCAAAAGCCTTTACTGTGATGAAAGTCAGCGATGATGATAAGTTGATGTATGTGAATTATACCGATGGTGACCGCGAAATTGTCTTGACAACGGCGATGGCACAGTCAATCCGCTTTATGGAAGATGACATACGCCCAACGGGTTTACCTGCTGGTGGTGTACGGGGCATTAAGCTGGTTGGCTCTAAAGACCGTGTGACAGGTGTATTTATTGCCGATGATGATTTATATACATGGAATATTACGAATGACGGGGTTGCTAAGACTTCACCGATGGATCAATATCCTTCGCAGGGACGTGCTGGGAGCGGTGTGATTTCAATGCGTATGCCAAGCGATAGTCGAGAAGTTGTTGCGTCAACAGTAGGACGCTTGGATGATACGATTTTGGTTTTGACAAGTAAGAAGAAAGCTAAATATATGCGATTGGGTTTAGCTGAAACTGTGAAGCGTGGTCGTGCAGGTGGTGATTTTGTTATCTCATTGCGTGATAATGAAGAGGTGGTCTCTGTTGTCAATTATCGCTCGCGGATTGAAACACCTGTGGGCGGAGAATCTGAAGATGAAGATGAGATTATAGATGAGTCCGATGAATAAGCTCTTCTAAAGTCGTATCATATTGTTTTGCAACAGTCGTCCAATTGAATTGGGCGATTTTTGCTTTTAGGGGGGATGTGTTGAGTTGAATAGTGTTGTCTAAATGATGTTTTAGTAGCGGTACGAGCTTATCTTTATTATATAAACAAGCTGATTGTGTCTCTTCGGTTAGTAGATTGGGATAGTTCAAGCGGTTGGGTAAAATGGGGATGCAGTTACAGTAGATTGCCTCGCAGACTGCAATCCCAAAGAATTCTTGATAGGCTGTGCTGACGACATAATCGGCTTGCCATAATAATCTCGCATAATCATCAAAGGATTCTATATACCCCAACTGGATGATTTTATCACCGAGTTGCTCGCGTGCAGTTTGAAATAAAACAGGTTCTTGTTGGAAGTTCTCACCTGTGATGGCAACTGAAAAGTCATATCCTTGTTGATGTAGAGCTATCATACTATCTAGAAATAATTGTGGATTTTTATCTTCTTCCCAACGGTGATTCCATAAAATAACAGGTGATAGGTGATGCGATGATGCTGGCTCGTATTGATCGAAACGATGCAAGTCTAGCCCGACAGGTAAGACAAAAGATTTTTCATTAATCGTTGAGATGGTTTCGAGTTCATTATAATCGGCAAAGTGTTTGAGGAGACGTGGTAACTGTTTGATAAAATCTTGCAAATGATAAGGGCTATTGAAGAAATTTGCATCTGCTATCAATGCACTCACATAGTTGATAAACCCATATCGCCATCCGTGATGTTGTCTTTGATTCTGCGGATAGGATAATTGATTTTCATGGAAGTACATCGCAATCGGTATATCACCTAGTGTTTTGTAGGTGAGTGCGCGGAATGTGGATAAATCTAACATGCTAGATGCGAGGATAACATCAGGTTTCGTACCCGATTGGGCTAGTCTTGCAAGGCTGATCGCACCCCCTTGCATTCGCCATTTCCAGAATTGGGCAGGCAGGGAAATGATTTCTACATTATGTTGCGAATACTGTGCAAAGCCATCTGCCCAACTTTTGTGGCTACCCCCATAATAGGGTTCTAGGAGTAGAATTTTCATTGTTAGCCTTATTGAAGGTGGTTATTCTTGCTTGAGTTTATCTGCAAAACTCTGTAAGGTTGCATTTGGGACAATACCATAATCTTCTTGTAGATTGGTTTCAATCCACTCATAAAGTTCGAGTGCATCCGCTATTTGACCCCGTTGCTGATACATTTCCATCACTGTTGCGACAATATCTTCATGGTGATTGAGGATCCGTAATGCAGCTAAATAATAACCCAGTGCTTGTTCATGGTCACCTACGTTGCGGCGGTGTTCTGCTAACATCGCAAGGGCTTCTCCATACATCTCAGTTAACTCTTCACGACGCTTGCCAATCCATGTCGCTTCAGCATCATTTTCGCTATTGAGGAAAGAAGCACGGTATAAGGTTATCGCATATTCAAGAAGTTGGATTGCTTCTTCTTGCGGGGCAATGACGCTAGATTGTATATATTCTGTGAATCTAATAGCATCGTAGCTGAGGTCAATTTCGGGTGAGATGCGATAGAATCCACCACCAAATTTGGTGAAAGACTGCCCTAAAATATCTGTGATTTTACGTTTGGTAACATGAAATACATTGGTTGCTTCGCGTGAATTTAACTTCTCCCAAAAGGTTGCGAATATATCATGACGGGTTGCCATTCCGCGGTCTGCTAAATAAAAGAATAACTGTCGTGGTAGAATACCATCCCATTGATCGATTTTGCGACCATTGATATAAACTTGCCCACTGCCGAATGATTGCACCTCAATCAAAGTACGAGATGTATCCCGTTTTGCATAATCATAAAGCATCAACTTGTCGTTGGTGGGGATAAACTGACAATATTGACGAAACTCTTCATCTTCAAGCAAATCATGTGCAATTAACCGGCTGATAACCACAACGCGTTTTTTGGGATTATTTTTTGTGTATTGGCGTAAAAATGTGTTGAACTGATTTTGCTCTGCGCGATCACATTCATCTAAAACAATGGTTGTGAAGGCATTTTTGTCAACATCGCCAATTACATCTTTTATTTGTGATTCGATGTCACTTATGATTAAATCGCTTCCCTCGAATCGGATATACATGATGCTAGGTTGGTCGATTAAGCAATGCACAATGCGTTTATGATTATGATAATGTGGGTGAGCAAAAATCACCTGAATTGATGGCGGAACTGCGTCTAACAATTCTTTTAGCGATTCGATTGACCAATCAAACATAAAATATGGACTTTCATGATAATAGTATTATTTGGATAAGATATAGAATCTTGATATGAGAGACCCTATATCTTTATTGTAGGGGATGTTATATATACGGATAATTAAGATTGTATGTACATTATAAATTATGATGGGTTGCGACGACGTGCTTCGACAACACTTGGGATACAATCTATCTTGGATAAAATACGGGTTAATTGTTGATTGCTAGAAATCTCTAGCGAGATATAGAGGGTCGCTATATGCTGACGTGTTGATACTTCGACGGATGCAATATTCACTTTTTGGTCAGCAATAATGGTGCTTATTTCTCTTAATAACCCTTCACGATCATAAGCAACAACTTCTACAGGGACAACATATCGTTGTTCTTCATCAGCTGTACCCCACGAGACATCTATTAGGCGTTCTGTATCCTTTAGAGAAGTCATGTTGGGGCAGTCTGTAAGGTGAACTGTGACACCCCGTCCGCGCGTAATATAGCCAATGATTTCATCGCCGGGCATGGGTGAGCAACAACGCGCCAGATTAACGAGTAACCCACCTGCGCCCATAATGCTGACACCTGTGGTTGTATTTGCTCCTTTTGCTTTTGTGCGTGGTTTGAGGAGTTCTTCTTCGTTAATGGTCTCTGCTTGTTTACGTCGTTCTTCTTCTAATACGCGATTGGCGATTTGTGCGCCTGTAACATCGCCTGCACCGATAGAAGCAAGGAAATCATCGAGTTTTTCAAAGCCCAATAAACGGGCAACTGATTCAAAGGTGACTTTATCAAGGACACCAAGTCGTTTTAATTCACGTTCAAGAGCCTCGCGCCCCATCGTAATATGTTTACTGCGATTTTGTTTCCGTAACCAGTGCCGTATTTTGCTCCGCGCACGATTGGTAACGGCATAGTCAAGATCAGGATTGAGCCAGTCCATGCTAGGACCGCCGCGCTTTGCCGTCAGAATATCGACTTGGTCTCCCATTTTTAATTTGTAATTTAAGGGGACAAGTCGTCCATTAATTTTTGCGCCTCGACAACGATTCCCGACATCTGTATGGATATGATAGGCGAAGTCGATAGGGGTTGCGCCAACGGGTAAATCAACAATATCTCCATTCGGGGTTACGCTATAGACACGGTCTTGGAATACCTCAGATTTGACTGTATCGACAAATTGTGTCGCATCATTAACATCAGGTCCAAACTCCATGAGTCGGCGTAAGTAAGTAACGCGCTCTTCAAAGGCTTTATCGTGTTGCCGATTGCCTTCTTTGTAACGCCAATGGGCGGCAATCCCATACTCGGAATCTTCGTGCATTTCCCAAGTACGGATTTGTACTTCCACCGTTTTACCTGCTTTGTCATGAACAGCAGTATGTAGGCTACGGTAGAAATTATCTTTTGGATTGGCAACATAATCATCGAATTCACCGGGGATGGGTCGCCATAAATTATGGACAATGCCAAGCACGAGATAACATTCGGGTAAGGTGTTGACCAAGACACGCATCCCCCGAATATCATAGATTTGCTCCAGAGGGAGGTCTTTACGCGTCATTTTGTTATAGATGCTATAAATATGTTTTGGACGTGCCGTAATGGTAACATCTGATACGCCGTGTACCTCTAGCTCTGCAACCAATTTTTCTTTGACTGTTCGAACATAGTCTTCACGGTCAGCGCGTCGTTCATCGAGTGCTTTTGCAATGAAGCGATAGGCATCAGGATTGAGATAGCGAAAACTTAAATCTTCTAATTCCCATTTGATTTGCCAAATGCCTAAACGATTGGCAAGTGGGGCGAAGATGTCCATTGTTTCGCGCGCAATGGATTGTTGTTTGTGTTGTGGCATATAGCCAAGTGTTCGCATATTATGAAGACGGTCTGCTAGTTTGACTAAAACAACGCGAACATCGTCGCCCATTGTCATTAGCATTTTACGAATATATTCCATCTCGCGGTTCACGGTACTGCTACGGCGCGTATCACCAACAGATGAGACATTTTTGATTGGGAGTTTCTTTAGCTTGGTGACACCGTCAATAAGGAGGGCAATGGTTGTACCAAATTCATCACGTAACATATCAATTGTGACTGTAGTATCTTCTGCGACATCATGGAGTAGACCAGCGGCGATAGTCTCGGCATCCATATTCATTTCAGCTAGGATACTTGCGACAGCGACACAATGCGTAAAATAGGGTTCTCCTGATTTACGTTTTTGTCCCTCATGAGCGGTTTCTGCCCGATAATAGGCGCGGGTAATTAAATCTTGTTCATTAGGCTTAATATCATCTAACGAACGGAGAAGTGAATCAAGGTCGCGTGAATATGTGTCAGTAGGTGATACCATCGACTTATATACCCCAAAATGATGTTTAAGAATAGATTATCACATTCTAGCCTAATTGTCTCATGATTCGTGTATGAAAACGGGGATATATAGACAGCATATATGAACTTCTGATGTAAATATTAGAAAGTGATTTGGCAAAAGTGTCAGGTGAAAAGTAGGCAGATGAGTCAATC
>CAYGTY010000066.1:0-28074 GCA_964352825.1 uncultured Anaerolineaceae bacterium | reverse complement strand
TGAAAATCTGCTTTTAAAAAAGTGAAAGCCAGTGGATAACTCACCAAATTTATCTAAATATGACGAATTTGGTAAGATATTGAGTAAAAATTTTATCAGAATATCGTATCGCATATGCAATTCTTAAGTTTTATCCGTTATTATAGATACGATAATCTGTATGAACAAACTAGATACCTATTGGTGGTGAGTGCTATGCCAATCTATACTTATCGTCGTGAAGACGGTACAACCTTTGATATTCGACAAAAATTTCTTGATGATGCGCTGGAAACCTGCCCAACTACAGGGCAAAAAGTTAGCCGTGTGATTCAACCTGCGGGGATTATCTTCAAAGGGAGTGGCTTCTATGTGAATGATAATAGTAAAGCCACAAATCCTGCTGCCCCTGCGAAGAAAGATGAGAGTAGTGCCTCGGGTTCAGATGCTCCAAAGTCTGAAGCGAAGAGTGACGCAAAGAGTGACGCTAAATCTGAGAAAAAATCAGAAGCGAAAAAAGAATCCAAAACACCCTCTCCTGCGGCTGACTAAATAGGGTCTCCACTGTAAGCTATTATTCAAAGATGTGAGTATGATATATTCACGTCTTTTTGTGTTAGCTAGTCGCCGAGTAATTCCCTCCATAGATGTCGTAATCTAGTCTTCCGTGCTTCATCTATCTTTTCGTCATCATCTAATATCCAATAACTATGATTTTCTTGCCATCGTCCGCCCATTGGCTGTGATGCTTTATCGACAAGTTGTTCATAGAGCTTGAACTTCTCGTCATCATCAGTTTCACGTAAAAACATTAAGTAGTCTTGCAGGTAATCGGGATCATTTGCTTGTAAGTAACGAACAGCCTCTTTTTCACCAGTCCAGATAATGTGCCGTATTTCAAAGTAACGCCATAATAATTCTGGCGCGCCATAAATCGTCATGCGTATCTCGGCTGTGATGCGTCGAACATCATCTGTTCCTTTTCGCAATAAGCGGAGATGCGCCAAGTTGAAATTTAGACCAAACCATGCTGAATAAGCAGAGTGATCCGAGGACATGGTTAGGGTATTCTCTTGATTGGCTTTATCAACTGCAACTTGGAGTTGACCCTCTCTATCATAAATGAGTTGGGCATCCTTCAAACGGCGAATCAGATGCCCAACGTGATGATTGGGGTCAACAGGCAATGTCGTGTCTATCACAGCTTGAATATCTGCTTTCTGTAAAACCACAATATCCGCAGGTCGCCCATCGATAACAGTGAAACCGACATGAATAGGTAAATCGAAATTATCCATGATAATGACAATATCGTAATCACTCGCTGGACTGAGTTTATTCTTTGCTAATGAGCCGTCAAGCAAAAGCCCGATAATATTAGGATGACCTTGTAAGCTTTCAAGTACATCTTTTAATGACATGGTGGATGATGGACTCGGCAATGATATGTCCATAAATTGCTCCAATATGCTAAATGGTAATATTATATCATTGCTCACGTTGCGTTTTGAGGCGTTTACATGCAAAATAAGGCTATTGACTGTAGATGATATGGAATATAAGGGATAGATATGAAACTATATTTTATGCGACATGGGGAGGCAGAAGACCTTGCCCCAACTGACCATAGCCGTGCATTAACCGAAAATGGTAAGGAACGAGTGGCTATGTCTGCTACTGTGATGAAGCGTCTTGGGGTTCAACCTGCTAAAATTTATAGTAGTCCGCGCATCCGTGCAATGCAAACAGCAGAAATCGTTGCAGAAGCCCTCGATATGCAAATTGAGATAGTCGAAGAAGTGAATTTTGGCTTTGACCATACTCAGCTACAGACGCTCCTAAAGACCCTCAAATCAAAAGATGAAGTGATGTTTGTTGGGCATAACCCTGATATGAGTCAATTGGTTCATAAGTTGACTGGGGCGAGTGTCTCAATGAAAAAGGGTGGGCTCGCGCGGATTGATGTCATTAATGATAAAGCTCGGCGTGGTGAATTGGTGTGGTTAATTGCGCCAAAAGTCTTTGATGCTCTCTATAGCCAACCTGAAGCCGTTGATTTGCAAAAATGGCTATCTGATGCTCAACCGCTTGAGCTTGAAGAAACAATCGATGACTTGATTGATAACTCGGACTCTGATGAATCATGACCTCTCCCCGAATTGTGATGGGGTCATTAGCTTATGTGTTTTATGATAATCAAGTTCTATTATTAAAGCGCGCCAATCCCCCATATCAAGGTTACTGGTCGCCCCCAGGGGGAAAGATGGAATTTGGGGAATCTCCACATGACTGTTGTATCCGTGAAATAGCTGAGGAGACTGGGTTACATATCTCATCACCTGAGTTACGCGCTATTCAAACTGTTGTTGATGTCGAGATTCCGATTCATTGGCAGTTATTTGCTTTTCGCATCTATCTTAACCAAGCGCCCAACACCTTATCACCCCATCCTGACCATCAAGAAGGGGAGCTGCGCTGGTTTGGCTTAGATGAGCTACCCAACATCAAACGTCCCTATACCGACCAACAATATTGGGGGCATCTGATAAGTGACAATCCCTCTATTTGGCAGGGTAAATTTGAGTATGATACCCCTGACAAATTAACTGCTGAGCAGGTCTATTAGCGATATAAATTTGCGATTTTCTGGCGTAAATCGGCATTCTCACGCATATCGGTATTATCGCTAAATAGGTCAATACTGCCGATAGACTTGAGTTGTTTGAGAGTTTCATCTTCAATCAATTCGTCTAAGGCTTCGCTATACCGCCACGCATTACTAACTGTAAAGGGTCTGCCATGAAATGAACCCACAGCAGGGTGAATGGGGGGTGTTAAGTTCAAATCGTTGTACATGGTATTGAGTATAGTATAGGCTTCGGCTAAGCTGGCTTCTCTATCACGGTAGGTTTCGCCTATTTGAGCATTCCGTAAAATAGGGATTAGATCATTGGCGCAATCGAGTTGTGCAAAGCCTGTTCCAAACCATTTGGGATAAGGCGCATAATGGCGTTCTATCAAAAAGCAGAGTTGCATAATACTTCTGACCAATCGCCCAGCAATCAAAGCTGACCCTAATTCATCACCAGCATGTCCTGCGCGTGGTGCAAGGTGTTCATCTTGACCAATCCGCGCCCAAGCACACTTTAATAAATAGACCCAAACCTGATGTGGATAGTAAGCAAAGCGGTCACGGATGGCTTGCATATCTAGCCCGTCATGATATAGCTCTCCTGCGGTAAAGACGAGTAACTTCTGTTGGGGAATACTGAGCCAATCAGGGGGAGTCATATCATCATCTGCGCGGATACCAAGAGTGTATAACATGAAGTCATCGATAGTCATAACCTCGATACGGTGATTGATAGGACCTTCGCTAATCGTTGCTAATAGCTGTGTGCCATTATCCCCTTCACCAACAATTGGATCCCCAAAATGGGTGGAGTAGCCCATAAATGTGTAGGGTAGATTCTCGCTTAAGACTTGCGAAAGTGTCTCGCAAAATTCTACTTTGTCAGCGTCGGATAAGAACAAAAGTAAACGCGGACCCCAGTGGTGGTCAGATGACATTTCGGTATCATAACCGATTACCTCTGAGCCATTTCCGACCAGTCCAACGGTATAGGTTAAGGTTGGGAAATGCTGTTCAATAATTGGTTTGACAGCCTCCTGATAAAATGCACGCGATAAATCAAGTCCTTTAATAAATTGTCTCATGATACCTCTTTATTATTCTTATGAAATCTTATGACCTATTATAATTCAATTTTTGGTTGAGTTGCAATTGTTCCGTTGTGTTTTGTGTTTAGTCAAATCATCTGATTGACACATGATGCAAGCCATGCTATTCTCATCAACAGATATTTTCTAAGTTTCAGGTGTGTATTAGCTCGGACGCTATACACATAAAGGGAAAGTCGGTGCAAGTCCGACACTGTCGCGCAACGGTAACTGATACACCATCAGGAGTCCGAATGCCTACCTTAAACTTAGCTCGTTAACGACTTTCGCGTTTAAAAGGGAGACGAGCGTGGTTTGAAGATACCACATCTTAATTTTGTAGGTGTTGTTGATTTATCAAACTATCCCCGTTTCCTCCTTATCCTTGAGGAGGGATAACATGAAAACCCAATTTTTAATGATTGTATGTCTACTATTTACGGTTGTGCCGATTATGGCGCAAGATGTGAATTTGCAAGATGAATGTGTTGCTGATTACGCTGAGGATGTGAATTACTTCCCCGAACAAATCGAAATTACTGATGCAGAAAACTTCACTGTCGAATACTTTAATCACTACAAAGTTGTCACGGTTTCTGATGCCTTTGACGGCGCATCTGAATTTCAGTATGTGTTGGTTCAATGTGGCACACCTGCTCCATCTGCTGAGGATTTCCCCGAAGACACTCAATTTATTTATGTGCCAACAGGCGATGTGATTACCCTCTCCACCACCCAATTGCCGACACTGAGCAGATTAGATTTATTGGATAATTTGGTTGGGGTGGATAGTTTTTTGTATATCAACACTGATGAAGTCCAGAGCATGATTGACGATGAGGCGATTGTGGAAATTGGCTTTGGCTCAGAGATTAATGTCGAACTGGTGTTAGAGCTTGAGCCTGATATGGTGATGACCTATGGCTTTGACCCTGCAACCGATGCTCATCCTGTCTTGATGGATGTGGGTATCTTCACTGCATTGGATGCAAGCTGGCGTGAGCTTTCACCTTTGGGGCGAGCAGAGTGGCTCAAATTTACGGCTTTATTCTATAATGCCGAGGGACAAGCCAATGATGCCTACCTTGACATCAAAAGCCAATATGAAGAAGCACAATCCCTTGCTCAATCTATCTCTGACGATAACCGCCCAACCGTGCTAGTCAATACCTTCCTGAGCTATGCTGATGCGTGGTTTATCCCTGGCGATGATACTTATATCGGGCAATTGGTACGTGATGCAGGTGGTGATTTACTCTTAACGGAAGAAGGGTCAGCAGAAAGTAATGGCTTGGGGTTTGAAGTGGTATACGAGGGCGGTCTGTCGGCTGATATTTGGCTTATTGATACCTTTGGAGTACAGACACAGACAGAGTTATTGGCTTTGGATAGTCGCTTTGGTGATTTTGAAGCCTTCCAAGCAGGGGCAGTCTGGAATAACAATCGGGATGAAAATGCCAATGGTGGGAATAATTATTATGAGTTAGGCGTGACGAATCCGCATTTGGTTTTGCAAGATTTGGTTGCGATTTTCTATCCTGATCTTTTACCCGACCATGAGTTTACCTTCTATCAAATGTTATCCGAGTAGTTGCTATGTCCCATCTAACCTATAAGCAAATTCCGCAAGCATCGGATTATATAAAAGCCAAGGGGTATCCTCAGTTAAATCTGGGGTTACGCCCGACCTTGTTATTGGTCTTGTTTGCGGGGCTATGTGTCGTGTTTATTCTAAGCCTTGCACTAGGCTCAGTCGAAATTCCAATTGAGCAAATCATCACAGTGCTACTCGGTGGTGAAGCCGAAAAGACATCATGGACAAATATTGTTCTCAAGTTCCGCTTACCAAAAGCCTTAACCGCTATGTTGGCTGGAATGGCATTGGGTGTTAGTGGCTTGATGATGCAGACCTTCTTTCGTAATCCCTTGGCAGGTCCTTTTGTGTTGGGCATTAGCTCGGGTGCAAGTTTGGGGGTAGCGATTGTGGTGCTATCGACGGGGGCAGTTGGTGGTACGTTGATTGCGGGCTTAGGGTTATCGGGTGATTTGCTATTGGCAGTGGCGGCAGGAATCGGTGCAGGAGTCACTATGGCATTGGTTTTGCTGTTATCGTCTCGCGTCCGCAGCAGTATGACACTCTTGATTTTGGGCTTGATGTTTGGCTATCTGGTTTCTGCGATGGTGAGCTTATTACTTTATTTTTCTGTCCCTGAGCGGATTCAGGCTTATGTGAATTGGACATTCGGGTCATTTGCTGGTGTGACATGGGAACAATTACCGATTTTAGCTGGTGTGACCATCGTTGGACTGATGCTGGCAGGTGCGCTTACAAAATCACTGAATGCACTTTTGCTAGGTGAACATTATGCTCGTAGCTTAGGGATGGATATTCAATTAGTACGTTTGCTCATTGTAACAGCAACGGCTTTATTGGCTGGCGTGGTAACTGCTTTTTGTGGACCAATCGGCTTTATCGGGATTGCTGTTCCCCATCTATGCCGAACCTTGTTTAACACCTCTGACCATCGTTTGCTTGTCCCGGCAACTATACTCATGGGGGCAATCGTGGCACTGGTTGCATCGGTGATAGCGGAAGTCCCAGCGAATAATCTAGTATTACCCCTAAATGCTGTTACTGCTTTACTGGGTGCGCCTGTGGTCATTATGGTCATTCTCCGACAAGGTAACTTGGGAAGGTCGTTTGGTGGATGAGTTATCAACAGGCTTTAGAAACCCATAATCTGACAATCGGTTATCGTCATTCACGGCGGTCTGATGTGGTTATCGCTGAAAATTTAAATGTCGCGCTCAAGCATGGCGAGTTGACGGGATTACTCGGTCCTAATGGTGCTGGAAAATCAACTTTGTTGCGGACACTCGCTGGGATGCAACCTGCATTATCAGGTCGAACAGTGCTAGACGATACAGACATGTCACAGCTTTCTGCCCATGAATTAGCAACGCACTTGAGTATTGTTTTGACGGAACGCCCGAACCTCGGTTTGATGAATGGTTATGCGCTGGTGGCATTGGGACGGCATCCCTATACCAATTGGTCAGGGCAACTATCACAATATGATGAGGCAATGGTGCGGTGGGCAGTTGATTCGGTACAAGCAGGTGATATTGCTGATAAACCTGTCAATGAATTAAGTGATGGGCAACGTCAAAAACTGATGATTGCACGCGCCCTTGCTCAAGAAACTGATGTGATTATCTTGGATGAACCTACGGCGTATTTAGATTTACCGCGCCGTGTGGAGATGATGCAACTCTTAAAATACCTTGCTCAAGAGACCCATCGGGCGATTTTACTATCAACACATGATCTTGATTTGGCGTTACGTAATTGCGATACCTTGTGGCTGATGTCTGAAGGGCAAGTACGGGTTGGTACACCTGAAGACCTCGTCCTAAATTCTGCATTTGAGGCGACCTTTCATAGTGAAGGACTGACCTTTAATAAGCGTACAGGCACATTTTCGATTGCAACCCATCATCATACCCCGATTACAGTCACGGGTGAGGGCATCCCTTATATCTGGACACGTCGCGCCTTAGAACGTCAAAACTACAAAATTGTTGAAGTACCGACTTCGATACATATAGATATACAAACAGACGGTAATGATACGGTCTGGCATCTGACGACTCAAGATGATATGACCTCTCATTCATCAATTGAACATCTACTGCAAATCTTAAGCGAATGGACTGCCGAATGTCTAATGAACAAGTGAAAAACGATAATAAGCGCGGGCTGATTTTGGTCAATACAGGGGATGGACGTGGAAAATCAACCTCAGCGTTTGGTATTATTTTACGCATGTTAGGGCGCAAGAAAAAAGTCGCGCTTGTCCAATTCCTCAAACACGAGACAGGTCAATGGGGTGAGATTCGGGCTTTAGCACAGCTTGGATTGGATGCCACCAAAACAGGGGATGGCTTTACATGGATGAGCAAAGACATGGATGAGACACAAGCCAAAGCTCTGCACGGTTGGGAGATTGCTAAAGAGAAAATCACCAGTGGCGATTATGATTTAGTGGTGCTGGATGAGTTCACCTACTTAATGGACTTTGGCTGGCTAGACGCTGATGAGGTGATTGCATGGTTCAAGGCGAATAAACCGATAGCACAACATTTGGTGATTACAGGACGTAATGCACCACAGGCACTCATTGATTATGCGGATACCGTTTCCGAGATGGTAAAAGTCAAACATGCCTATGATGCAGGCATTAAAGCTCGTGCAGGTATTGAGTTCTAACGATGACAGCTAAGACACTCATGATACAGGGGGCGATGTCCTCTGTTGGTAAAAGTTGGCTCGTGACGGCGCTTTGTCGGATATTTGCACAGCAAGGGATTCGAGTTGCACCCTTCAAGGCGCAGAATATGTCGAATAATGCGGCAGTGACTGAGACTGGAGGTGAAATTGGACGCGCTCAATATACACAAGCTCTCGCCTGTGGCATTATCCCCACCGTAGAAATGAACCCGATTTTATTAAAACCCGAAGCCGATATGCAATCGCAAGTGATTATTAATGGACGGGTATGGGACAGTTTACCTGCGCGCGACTATTATCAGCGTAAAGCCTTTTTATGGGAACAGGTTACGGGTGCTATAGACAAGCTACGAACAGAATATGACCTCATTATCATTGAAGGGGCTGGCAGCCCTGCCGAGCTTAACCTCAAACGCGGTGACATTGTGAATATGGCAGTTGCTAAATATCTTCAATCGCCTGTTTTACTCGCTGGTGATATAGATAGAGGCGGTGTGTTTGCCCAGTTATTAGGGACATTGATGTTACTCGACCCTGATGAACAGGAGCTTGTTAAAGGTTTTATTGTTAATAAATTTAGGGGTGATCCCACACTCTTTTATGATGGCACTGATATTTTGCAAGAATGGGGAGGTGTTCCTGTATTGGGGATGATACCTTATATTCATCACCACGGGATTCCAGAAGAAGATGCTGTTGCTATCGAGCCTCAAAATACCCAATATTCATCAACGGAGGATATTGATATTGTCGTTATTGCTTTACCACGCATCGCCAATTTTGATGATTTTGCCCCCCTGCAAAATGAAACTGATGTTCAAGTCCGTTATGTGTCTGATGTTTACGAATTAGGTAAACCCACCGCGATTATCCTTCCTGGGACAAAAAGCACCATAGCTGATTATCAATGGTTGGTGGAACAGGGATTTGTTGATGTCATTCGACAATATGCTGATAGTGGGGGTGCAGTTATCGGTATCTGTGGTGGCTATCAGATGTTGGGGCGCGTGATTCATAATCCGCAACAAATCGAATCGACAATAACAGAGATTGAGGCTCTGGGATTACTTCCGACGGAAACAACTTTTCTCAAGACTAAATCCACCAACCAAATTCAAGCTCAGATAGATTGTGATGTTGCGTGGCTTAAGCCAATCAATGGGTCAAAGATCATAGGTTATGAAATCCACATGGGGCAAACTCATAATCCAGCACCGTGGCTGATGATTCATAAGCGCGGTCAATATCAGGCATGGGTTGGTGATGGAACAATGAGTCCTGATGGACGACGCTGGGGATGTTATATACACGGTCTATTTGATAATCAAGATTTTCGGCAAGCATGGCTGAAGTCACTAGGCTGGATTGCTAGCACAACGCTGACTGACTCATTGGATATGGCGTTTGACAAAATTGCAGATACGGTAGAAGCGCATCTCGATATGGATACGCTTCATCAGATAATTGGGCTTTAGTCAGAAATCAATGTTCCGACAGATAAATCCCCTTGAACCGCTCTACTCAAGTCACCTGCATTCCAGAAGTTGACAACAATGATGGGCATTTCATTCTCTTGGCAGAGTGTAAATGCGGTTGTATCCATCACACGTAACTTTTGGTCAAGGACTTCTTTGTAGGTGAGTCGTTCATAACGTGTTGCGGTGGGGTCTTTCATTGGGTCAGCCGAGTAGACACCATCGACTTTAGTTGCCTTAACAATCACATCCGCATGAATCTCATTTGCACGAAGCGCAGATGCTGAATCGGTTGTGAAGTAAGGGCTACCCATCCCACCTGTAAGGATAACGACACGTCCTTTTTCCATGTGACGGATGGCACGTAAGCGGATATAAGGCTCTGCAACCGAGTTCATTTGGATTGCTGTTTGGACACGGGTTGGAATGCCTGCCCGTTCAATGGCATCTTGTAATGCTAAGCCGTTCATGACAGTTGCAATCATCCCCATATGATCGGCTGTACTGCGTTCCATACCACGCTTGGATGCAGGTTCGCCGCGCCAGATATTCCCTGCGCCAATCACAATTGCGATTTCGATACCAAGCTCGTAAATAGCTTTTACCCGTTGCGCAATGTATTCTGCTTGATCAGGGTCAATTCCAAATCCAGAATTGCCTGCAAGAGCTTCTCCGCTCAATTTCAGCAGAATCCGTTTATAAGGTGTATTGCGATGTGCATGTGTCATGCTCACTCCTTCTGTTGATTGATTGTCAATTTCATCGAGTGTGTAGCTTGTCATATCTATGTGTCCCAAAACCCTTCACTAAGATTCAGTTGTTTGAAAATTTCTCGTACACTATCTAATGTCCGACCTCGAAAATCAGGAGACATTCTATCTTTGTACCAATGTTGTGCTAATTGCCAGACTGTGGCTAATGATAATGTTGCTCCACGTTGGCACTTATGTGCTTGACACCATTCATCAATTTCGCTCTCCGCACGGAAGAACAAGATTGTTGCTCATGTATCAATGAGATTGTCATACCATTGTGCAAAAGGTATCGCAAAGTGAATCATCCCATCAGGGCTTTGTAAATTACCATCCTTGATTGAATAGTAAATTGGCTCATGGGTGGTTGGGTGCGTGACTGTAATATCCGCATCTTTACCTAACATTGCGGGTATCCCAAGTGAATCCCATGCACAATTTGCGTAAAGTGTTACATCATCTACCATAACCTGATAATCTGTTTGGATGCCTGATAATGGGAATGCCATCATAATATCGTTGCTCTCTGGACGTAGAAACAAGGCATGTGCATCATTCAAACGGTGTAATGCTTGACGTGCCAATTCAGGCTCAATCATAAAGTGCTTAGCAATGCTTTGATAATCAGGGGGCTGTCCTGTTGTTGTCATGACCTGATAAATATATAGCCGAATATCCCAGTCTTGTTGGCTCAAGGTATGTGTTGCCATTCAAGCTCCTGACATAAAAAAGGGACTAGCCAATAGGCTAATCCCCAATTCAATATCTAATCGGTTGTGCGAATATGTTTTATGTAAACATAGTCGTCGCAATCGCTTATTCCTCGTCTTCTACGGCTTCACCAATGGCGATGCGTTTGAATTCACCAATCTTGATGGTTTCACCCACATCCGCAACGGTTTCTTCCATCAGTTGTTGGATGGTCTTGCTATCATCCTTGATGAACTCTTGTTCCATAAGGACAATTTCTTGATACCATTTGTCCATACGCCCAGTGACTATTTTCTCGGCAATTTCTTCTGGTTTACCTTCACCAAGAGCGCGTTCCAACTGTTCTTTCTTTTCTGCTTCTACGACTTCAGCAGGTACATCTTCGCGTTGGACATAGAGTGGCTTCAAGTTTGCGATGTGCATTGCAACATCTTTTGCGAAAGTCTGAAATTTGTCGGTGTTAGCGACGAAGTCTGTTTCACAGTTGACTTCAACAATAACAGCCAAACGTCCATCGTGATGGATATAATTCCCAATGATACCTTCGTTTGCAGTACGACCTTTACCTTGAATTTTCATACCACGAGCTTGGGCTTTTTCTTCAAGGATGCTGATTGCCTTATCCATATCGCCACCCGCTTCGTCGAGTGCCTTTTTACAATCAAGCGGACCCATGCCTGTCTTTTCACGAAGTTCTTTTACTTGTTGTGCAAGTGATGCCATTTTACTGTATTCTCTCCGTATTATACGTCTTTATATTGATTATTCGTCGTCGTCACTATCGTCATCATCATCGAAGAGCTTAGCATCGCGCAATTTCGCAAGTGTGGATTCACCGAGTAAGTCTTCGTCATCATAGTCGCCATCGTCATATGCGCTACCGAAGAGTTCTTCTTCATCGCCTTCGTTAGCTGATTGACGTAAGTTGTATCCTTCAAGCACAGCGTCCGCCAATGCACCGACCAATAAACGAATTGAGCGCATCGCATCATCATTCGCTGGGAGAATATAATCCACTTGGTCAGGGTTTGCGTTGGTATCAACCAATGCCATAACAGGAATGCCGAGAATATTGGCTTCTTTAACAGCAGTGTGTTCGCGTTCTGCATCGACGATAATGAGCAATTCTGGGACGCGCTTCATATTACGGATACCGCCGAGGCGTAATTGTAATTTTGCAATTTTACGCTCGAGGACGAGTGCTTCTTTTTTAGTCAAGCGTTCAAATTCGCCTTCGTCGCGACGTTTTTCCAAGTCTTTTAGGGTGTCGATACGGCTACGGATGGTTTTCCAGTTGGTGAGTGTTCCACCGAGCCAGCGATAATTCACATAAGGCATACCGCAACGGTCTGCTTCACGTTGAACAATTTCTTGTGATTGACGTTTTGTACCGACAAACAACACAGATTGACCATTGCTCACCATATCGACAATTAAGTCATGGAAAGCATGAAGGTTTTTGAGTGTAATTTGAAGGTCGATAATATGGATACCATTACGTTGGGTGAAAATGAATTCATCCATCTTAGGATTCCATTTATTGGTACGGTGACCGAAATGTACGCCTGTTTCGAGCAGGGTACGCATTTTTACCTGTGAGGGCATTGCTATTCTCCTTGGATATACGGTGTTTTGTTCTCGCACATCATTCATCCCCCGGCAAGAATCTCATTAATGAGACAACACCTACCTTGAGTCCTGATGTGTGGTATTTGAAATTGAATTCCGAATGGGTACAATTCCGCGGAGGATTCTATCACAGGGCTAGCAAGAGGGCAATAGGTGATTGCTCAAGCGCGGATTGTTGTTGCTTGATTTATTAGGGGAATTACCCCTCGCCAATGCCTTGAATGAGCAAAGTCCCATTATCATTAATGACATCAAATGTGGGTAAATCAGTTGTGCCAACAGGTCCGCGTAATTTTTTGCCTGTAACGGCTTTGAATTGTGCGCCGTGTTTGGTGCAGACCAGACAACCTTTTTCATCAAAAACATCACTCACAGGGAAGTCTTTGTGGGTACAGCGTGCTGATGCCGCCCAATACTTGCCATCTGTTTTGCCAATGAGATAAGTTTGTTCACCGATGTCACGGCGGATGAGGGTGGTATTGGCAAAGTCCTCAACGGTGGCAATCGGAATGGCATTCGCTGTTGGGATGACCCATTGTTCAATAGGTTGCAAAATTGGCTCAGCAGATTCTGTGACAGGGCGTGAGAATTCTTCGCGGCGGGCAATCACCATATCACGTAAGAAATCAACTGCACTCTGAGCGGGTGTGCCACTGGGGAGGTCTTTTTGCCATTCATCCTGTGCAATTGACGGCGTATTCCCGACCATCGCTGCCGCTAATAAAACATGATGTTCTGCATCTTGGACGTACATCTCAACAAATTGACGCAAGGCTTGCTCTATAGCAGGTGGCATTCCTTTTTCATCATAGGCTGTCCGCACGGCTCGTTTGAGGTTTTCCTTTGCGACTTTGAAGCGATTAAACTCAGCGTTTTGGTCACCTGAAAATCCATCTCCTCCAGGGATATCCTGTCTGACCATTGTTGGGCGCACAATATCGGTATAAACGGCATGAGAGAAATTCGCCGCGTACCATTCACAAGCAACACCTGCACGTAAGAATGTTGAGGCACGGTCAAGCTCTGTGATGATGGTTTGGTTATCGCCTGCTTCAATCGCTTGAATAGCATTATCAACAGCGGCTGTCAGGAAAATGGTAATCATATTAAAGGTGTGATGCCCGATGAGCCAGCGGAACATCGCAATATTTTTGCGTTGGATATTATCACGGGCAAGGGTTGTCCATAATAAGGCGGTTGCTTCCATATTGTTATTTTCTTGCATAACATATGATGCAGGAACAGGTGGAACATCGTCGATTTCTGTGCCGATAAAGCAATTAAAGAGCTTATATAAAGCTGTAAATAAGACGATAATTTCTTCACGGGCTAGCATCGTATAAGGTAAGTCACCTAAAAGTGCATAAACCGTCGATACACATTGCCCCAAAAGCTGTGTCGGGGTCAATTCAGGCACGCGCACAATACCAAAATATTCGTCATACACGATATATCCACCGAGGTGATGTCGGTCATAATCGGGTAGGTGCTGTTCTTGGGTTTTGAGGTTATCTTCAATCGAATAAATGTCTGCTAATTGAGCAAACTCTGGATAGATGGCTTCATATAATTCAATCAGGATTGCCCGCAACAAAACAATCTGACTCCGTACAGCAGGTAATGGCAATAAGAAGGTTTGCAATTGGTCAAGCACTTCACGCAAACGGTTATTTAAGCGTGTGACTTTATACGCGATGTCATCGGGCAGGGGACGTGTTTGAAAGCTATCCACACTGGTCGGTAAGAAAACCTGCGGAATTGTATATGGTGTAGTAATGCCATAAGACTTTTGCGTGGTACGGGTATGGTTCATGGTCAATTGTCCAAAATCTATTTTATCAATTGTGAGGTGTGAAATGTAGAAAATAATTATGTATAAATCTATAAATCGGAAATAAATCGACGGCTGGGACAGGTCGCCTGCCCTACAGATTCAGCATCATCCAATTTATTCGCGACTTTACTTTTATAGAACACGACCTCACACCTCAATTGACCATGTTCCAACTTAACTTGTGATACTGCTCAAAATCTCTTCTAGTGCTTCGACGAATGCAACATTGGCTTCATGTGTGCCGAGGCTCACGCGCATCCCATAGGGCATATTATTATTATCTTGTGGGCGCAGTAAGATACCCCGTTCACGCATTTTCTGGGTTAAATCATTACCCAATAATTTTGTCTCAAATAAAATGAAGTTGGCAGCAGGTTTCCAGTATTTGATGTCGAGACGGTCAAATTGTTCTGTAATCCACTTTTGCTCTGTTCTTAGATAATCAACAACATAGTTGAGGTAATCTTGGTCTTTGGCGGCAGCGACTCCTGCGGCAATCGATAGCTTGTTTTGATGGAATCCGCGATGTAAGCCAGCGATATAATCCGCAATTTCAGGTTTTGCAATGCCATATCCCAAGCGCATCCCAGCTAATCCGTAGGCTTTAGAGAAACTATGAATCAGGACGATGTTCTTTCCATCTAATACATATTGGATTGAATTTGGGAAATTGTCATCTTCGACAAAGTGGAAGTACACCTCATCTGATACCACCAAAACATGCTCAGGTATACCATCCATCAGCGCATCCATCTTGGCTTGTGGCATGATTGTGCCTGTAGGATTATTCGGATTACAGACCATGATAATTTTAGTTTTGTCTGTAATCGCGTCCAGCACCGCATCTACACGATATTCAAATGTTTCGGGTACGAGTGGCACATCAACAACATTCGCTCCCAGTGGCTCAGCGATTTTTTTGTATGCCCCTGTAAATGTCGGTGATGAAACAATGATTTCATCGCCTGCTTGTAGGAAACCACGCGCCATAAGTTCCAAAGATTCAAAACCACTGCATCCTGTATAGATATGCTCAGGGGTTAAACCTTGCCCTAGAGCATCAACAATCGCTTGGCGTAATTCAATATCTGAATAATCAGGATAATAAGACAGGGTCGGTGCGAGTGCTGTAATCGCTTCGACAACTTTGGGTGATGGACCGAGTGGGTTTTCATTTTGGGATAATTGATAGACTTTATCCAAACCATATTGTTCGCGGATGTCTGCTACAGAGACACGGTTGGTTTGACGGGTAAAGGGTATGATATTGGGGTTTAGATTTAAGTTGCTCATGAATGTCCTCATTGTGTGTAATCAATCAGTCGATACACAAATAATAACCAATTCCGCGTCAAGGCGTTAATTTTGGGTTGGATGGTGACGGAGTTTGTAAGAATCTATCTACTTACAGCATAGAGGAAGTGACAAACTCACGTCAAATGGATTGGTGGTATTTTTGTACATATTTATGGTGGTTTTTGCTAATCTTCTTTGAATTGATTTGGACTCATGCCTGTCGTATTTTTGAAGACTTTACTGAAATAGGAGGGGTCTTTGAAGCCGAGAGCATAGGAGATTTCTTTGACGGAGGAATTGGTATGTTTGAGCAGGCGTTTCGACTCTAAAACGACGCGCTCTAGGATGATTTGCTTGGCTGTATGTCCCGTAAACTGTTTCGCTAGACTTGATAATTGGCGGGGGGTGAGGTGGACTTGTTCCGCATAAAAACTAACACTATGGTGCTGGCGTAGATGACTTTCTAGTAAGTTGAGAAAGGCTTGGAATGTGCCTAATTGTTTATCAGGCTGGGTACTGGCTTCAGGCAATTTACGACGACTGCGCTCTAGCATAATCAATAAGATACTGAGCATATGGCGTAGGATGTGCATTTTGCCAAAATCATCCTTTTGTACTTCTGCCCACATACTATCCATGAGTTGCTGAAAGTTATCGATTTCATCTATAGGTGGGCTGAGCATTTGGTGTAATGCAAAGTGACTAAAAAGCGTCATCCGATAATCCCAGCCTGAGGTATTCATATCATCAGGTAAGAAATCATCAGCAAACCGCAATACATAGCCCTCAAGATCAATTCCTTCTATAAATAGGTGCACTTGCCCGCGCGCAATAAGGTAAAATGTATTTGTCTGAATTGGGAGTATATCACCATCAATTTCATGTTGACCGCGTCCATTTCGTACCCACAATAACTCTTGGAAGTTATGCCGATGATGCCCTTCTTGCAGGAGTTCTGGGCTGATTTGATGGCGTAAGGGACGAATATCAAAATTACGTCCAACTTCAGTCTCAAGGGAAAAATAGGGGATACTTCGGTTCGATAATGTCATATATTTTTGCAGGTCAAGTCAATTTTGAGATAGTATATCATATAAGTTTCTCTCGCTTCATGATGTTTCTGCGATAAAATTAAATACACACTAACTAGAGATAGATTTAAGCGGTTTTATGGATTTTCTTGATAAAATGACCAATAACTCACTACCAGATAAACAGCTCACTGCGACACCATATGTTGTACTAATCAGTCGCCTAGAGCCTATATTACTGATTGCTTTAATTGCATTTTCTGGATTTATCTCTCTGGGTAATCCCATCAAAGGTACTGATGAAGTGCTTATCGCTTTTGGTCTATTAGTTTTATGGGTCGGATTATTTATAATCGCACGCAACCGCCCATCTTCCCAATTTATTCGAAGTTTGGTTCTTGTGTCCATTGCTATGATATGGTCTTTATCAACAGTCGAAACTTTAATTGCTTTTAATGTATGGTTTTTTCTGATTATTGTTTACTATTCTTTTCTGCTATCTAAGCCTTACGATATTCTCAACCTTATAATTATCCCAATTTTGTTCACACTGAGCTATCTACTGAGCCATCAAAGCTATTATGATTGGCGAGAGCATGTTGCTCGCATGTTGCTGATGTTTAGTTTAGGCATCATTATGATTATTGCTCGGCGTTTGATTCAGCGCACTATCGCCAGTCGTTTGCTATTGATGCAAGAACTTGAAGCGACACGTGATGAATATGCCATCCAGTTAAGTGAACGTACACGAGAGCTAGAGCAAGAGGTTTTGGAACGGCAACAAGCAGAGTCTCGTTTGGCTAGGGAACATCAGTTATTGATGACGATTATTGATACCTTCCCCAGTCGCCTCTTTGTGAAAGACCGCAATAGCCGTTTTACATTAGTCAATCGCTGGAGTTTACAACGACTTGGTTTTGATAGCGTAAAAAATGTCATTGGTAAATCTGATGCTGATTTCTATCCACACTTTGCAGAACGTACTTATATTGAAGAACAAAAATTGATGGCAACAGGTCAATCTGTTATTGGCAAAGAAGAAACAACCGAAGATAAAACAGGTGTAAAACGCCATTATCTGATTAGTAAAGTGCCAATGCTTGATCCACAATCTGATGAAATTATAGGGCTTGTGGGTGTTACAACCGATGTAACTTCACTCAAACAAACAGAAATTGCATTAGGGCGCAGTGAAGCTACACAGAAGGCTTTTCAACAACGTCTGAAATCGTTAAATCTGATAACCTTGAGTTTAACAAGAATTAAAACCTTTGATGAGTTGGTATACCAAAGTATTCATCACGGTATCAATGAGCTTGGTTTTGATCGTTTGAATTGCTGGTTTTTAGATAGTGAAAAACCCAATATTTTAGTTGGTTCATATCGTGTTGATGAGCATAGACAGATTGTGTCTAGCCAACATGAACAGATGTCATTGATAGAAAGTCACCCTGCATATGATGTGATTAGAGGTCACCAAACAGGCCGTGTCATATATGATGCACCACTATATGATGTGAACTTTCAAGAAATTGGACATGGAGATAAGGCATTTGTTGCCTTGCTCGATGGTACTACGGTAATTGGCTGTTTATATACAGATACCTTGTTAAGTGATGAACCTCTATCACAATCATCAATTGAATTACTTAATTTATACGGTGCGACATTAGGTGTGCTCTTTAACCGTCAACGTTCTCAAGAAGCCCTCCAAGCCAGTGAAGAAGAAGCCCTCTCATTCCAACGGCAATTAAAACAACTGAACGAAATTACCCTCGAATTATCTGCAATCGATGATTTGGATAATTTATGCAAACAAGCGGTGCTTTTGGGACGGGATATACTGGGTTTTGTTCGGATTGGAATTTGGCTCGTTGATAAAGAAGACCCAACAATAAGACGAGGTACTTGGGGTATTGATAAAGATGGTAATCTTAATGATGAACATCATATGACCTTCCCAATTATACCACGCGAAGTTCATATGCAATCTGAGGGTGCAATCCGTATATTTTACGATGAAGAATTTTATAAAGAAGGTACGGATGAACCATTTGGAAAGGGTTGGTTATTAGCAGGCTTATTTTGGGATGGAACTAAAAGCATTGGCTGGCTATTTTCAGATGAAGGTGCTCATACTATCCCATTGACCCCCAACCGCATTGAGTTATTCCGCTTATATACTGCACAGTTAGGGCTATTATGTACACAACGCATTGCACAAGATGAGTTGCGTCAAAGCGAGATTCGCTATCGTGCGATTACAGAAGCCTCTAGCGATATTATCGTGATTGTGGATGTCAATAATATTGTTACTTATATTAGCCCTTCACTCAAAACTGTTATTGGAAATGACCCTGATAACATTATTGGGCGCTCTGTAAGCGAGATTATGCATCGTGATGATGTCAACGCGACCCTGCAATTGTTAGAGAAATGTTACCATCATGCCCGTTTACAGACTCGACTGGATAATTTTCGGGTGCGTCATGCTGATGGTCATTGGTTGCATATGGAAGCGGTGATGACCAGTATGGTAGATAATCCAATTATTAAAGGTGTTGTGGTAAGTTGCCGAGATTTAACCGAGCGTCGTATTGCTGAAGAACAAAAACGTCAAGCTGAATATGAACAAGAACGCGCTTTATTATTACGACAATTCATTAGTGATATTTCGCATGATTTCCGAACACCTCTTTCAACGATTAGTACAAATGCCTATCTGTTGAAGCAAGGGCAACCTGATAAACTTCCCAATCGCGTTGCAGTGATTCAACGACAAGTCGAACGAATAACCAGCTTAATTGATAATATGAATATGATAGCAAAACTCGATGCAATGACTGAGATGACAACATCTCTCCTCAATGTGAATCAAATTTTGGAGATGATTGCAGATAATCGATATTATGATATTGAAAAGAAAAACATCAAACTACAACTTGATTTGCAAGAGACACTTCCCCGTATAGAGGGGAGTGATACGCTACTTAATGAAGCCATATCTCATTTGATTGATAATGCAATACAGTTCTCTCATCAGGATGGCGAAATTATTATTCAATCCTATCAGAGTGAGGATTATATTGTTGTTCAAATTGCAGATACAGGTATGGGTATAGCTGAGCAAGACCAACCCTTCATTTTTAATCGCTTATATCGCGCAAATAAAGCTCGTACCCCCACAACATCAAATGGTAGTGGCGGTGGGCTTGGCTTAACCATTACACGGCGCATTATTGAATTGCATCACGGTTATATTGATTTATATAGTCAGGTTGGTCAAGGTACTCGCATACAATTGAAGTTGCCAATGACTGAGTAAACCTGTACTTACGACTCAAATGCCCCCTGAATAAGAATTTAATTACAATATATATTAACTTGTTGCAAATTTTATTATTCGTATATAATAGAAGTATTGAGGTATAGTTAACGACTTAAGGATATTTTATGTCTTCGATAAACTATAACTATATTATTGAAGAATCACTAAATGAAGTGTATGTCTTTGATGCAGATACTTTGAAATTCATTAATGTTAATCGTTGCGCTCGTGAGCAATTAGGATATTCCCTTGATGAATTGATGCAGATGACCCCGCTTGATATCAAGCCTGAGTATACGAGCATTTCATTTCCAAAACTGATTGCCCCTCTAAAATCAGGTGAAAAGAAGAAAATCATTTTTTGGACAGTTCATCAGCGTAAAAATGGGACAACCTATCCGATTGAAGTCCATTATCAACTCGAAACGTTTGACGGTCATCGCGTATTTGTTGCCCTTATACTCGACATCACGGAACAAAAGCGGATTGAGAACTATAATATCGGATTAAGTCGCATCTTTAATGACTCTTTGAATGAAATCTATATCTTTGATGCTGTGACTTTAAAATTTATCGAAGTCAATCAAGGTGCTTGTCACAATTTAGGGTATACCCTGAACGAACTACAGCAGATGACACCCCTAGACATTAAACCTGAGATGACTCCTGAGACATTTGCGACACTGATTATGCCATTACGCTTAGGTCAAAAAGAGAAACTTGAATTTATCACAGTCCATCAGCGCAAAGATGATAGTCAATATCCTGTAGAAGTTCACCTGCAACTCTCAACCTTTGAGGCAAAACCCGTGTTTGTTGCGATTATTCTCGATATTACAGAACGTCAAAGATCACAACAATTCATGCTTGAGAGTGCTGTGAAATCTGAACGGATAGAGATATTAAAACAGTTTATTAATGATACATCGCATGAGTTTCGTACACCCCTGTCTGTTATTAATACGAAACTCTATTTGCTTAAGCGAAAATTATCAGATGAAAATCTAACCAAACATCTGACGATAATAGAAGAACAAGTGGTGCGCCTAGAAGGACTGATTAATGGTTTGCATCAATTATCGCAACTAGATGCCATCGATGCAATAACACTACAGCCTGTTTCTATTTCAAGTGTCTTAAACGATGTACTTCAGGATTTATCAGTGCGCTTATCTGATGATGAACGGACTATTTCATGCCAGATAGATGATGGTATAAATATAATTGACGCTGATGAAGAAAAATTACGACAAGCACTTTATCAAATTTTAAAGAATGCTTTTATATATTCATCCTCACCTAGCCATATCGAAGTCCTTGTAAGCGTAGAGGATGAACATCTACATATCGATATTCATGATAATGGTGAGGGGATTCCAGAATCCGAACAGCAAAAGATATTTCAACGTCTTTACCGAATTGACACCTCTCGCAATAGTCAGACAGGCGGTGCAGGATTAGGGCTTGCGATTGCCCAGCGTATTGTAGAACTTCATCATGGTAGTGTTCATGTTAAAAGCCGTCTGGGGGAAGGAACATGTTTTTGCATTCAATTACCTCTCAGCCCGATTGATACAAGACATTCTACTCAGTTGACATTGATTGTATAAGTTGCATCGATTGTCCTGTTTTGAGTTGGAAGTGATGTTTTTCGTAAAATGGAACAAGGGCTGGAACACAATCTAGCATAATTAATTGGACATGTTCAAGACGTTTGAGTAATTTCTGTACAACCTGTGAGCCAACCCCTTGTTGACGGTAGGCTTCATCTACAACCACATCTTCAATCCATGCACGATATACATCATCTGTAACAACCCTAGCAAAACCGACAAGTTGGTCATTATCCCATACACCTAATGTGAGGTGTGTATTGTCTAATATCCTTTGAATATTTATGGGCGTTCGGTTTTTTGCCCAATCGGTTTGTTGAAATAGATGCTGTAACGATTCTGGATTGATGGGTTCTGTAAATGAATAAACCAATGATGTGTTCATATTATTTCCTTACAAAGTAATGAGCCTGAGTTGTATGTTTATCCGTATACGTCTATCATAGCGTATAGGTATCACTCATATCATAATTTTGTGCGCCTTGCCTAGTGATTATCAATATTGTTATTTTTTAGCAATACGGTGAATTGGGTTTTTCCTTCGGGCAAGCAAGTGTTAAAATAGGATATATTGCTGAACGCAACGAGGAGTATGACAAATGTCATCACGATGGACTTCATTTATTCAATTCTTGGCAGAAGCGCATCAACTTCAACCAGAAGAACGTCAAACGATTGTCGATGAATTATTAGCGACCCATGATGAATGGCCGTGGGTTGAGCGCGATCGGGCGGCATTTGTATATGATTCGCGCAGTGCCGAAAGTGTTCGTATTAATCTTGATATTATTAATGCTGACCCACCCTTTGAGGACTTGGTGAAGTTAGAGGGGACATCATTATGGTATTACCAACGTTATTTTGATAAAGATGCTTTATTAGATTATATGTTTGCAGTAAACGACCCCGGCACACCACTTGCTAAAGAAAAAGACCTCGTCGGGCGGATTAATAAATATTGGCAAATTGACCCTCGCAATCCTCGTATGGTTGATACAACACAAATTGATACCTCTGTTTTAATGATGAGAAAAGCACGCCCCTTCCCCGATTGGCGAAAACTACGGGCTGTTCCGCGTGGGAAAATTTATCAACATACATTTAGTTCCGTAAAGATGCAATTTACAGATCGTAATTTGTGGGTTTATACACCCCCAGAATATGACCCTGAAGAGGGCAAGATGTATCCCTTACTGGTCTTAACGGATGGACAGTGGGCGGTTGATATTTTTGAAGTTCCTTATATTGCGGATGCACTGATTAAACACGGACGTATGGAACCGATTATTATTGCGATGGAAGAAAGTGGCTCGCAAGCTGACCGTGTGAAAGATTACATTAGTAATGATAATCACTATACAACCATTCTCACAGAACTATTGCCCTTCTTACAAACGGAATATTTAATTGATTCCACGAATCTAGGTATCGGTGGGGTTGGAGAAGGGGCTGTTGCCGCTGCACATGCAGCACTCAAAAATTCTGCTGTTTTTGCCCACTTGATTATGTTATCACCGCCTTTAGGTCGTGGACCTGCCGCACAGAAATTACAAGAATATGCTGAACGCTTCCGTGATGCCCCCCTATTACCGCGTCGGATTTTTCAATCTGTTGGGCGATATGAGCAAAGATTGCGTTATCATCAACCCGCACTTGCTTTACGAGGTATTTTAGAACGACGTATGACAAATGATCCTAATCTGGATTATAGATTTGTCGAGTTGGGGAGTGGGCATAGCTTGGCAGCCTTCAAAAGTATCATGCCAGAAGCCCTAGCGCATATATTCCCTCCCAAATAATTGATATAAAGACCAGAAAAAAATGTCCTTACATCTATGTAGGGACTTATTTTATTATCCAATAATTCAAACGATTCGAGACCATATTGGGAATCTTATATATTGTTCCAACACCCATTGGAAACCTAGAAGATATTACTTTGCGTGCTTTGCGCATTCTAAAAGAAGTAAGCCTCATCGCCGCAGAGGATACACGTACTTCACGTGTCCTAACCAATCACTATGAAATTGATACGCCGATGACGAGCTACCATGAACATAATAAGTTGACTAAACTTGAGCAGATTTATGATGCGTTGATGGTAGGGGATGTCGCTTTAATCTCGGATGCAGGGACACCCGGTATATCTGACCCTGGTTATGAGTTGGTCAAAGGCGCGATTGAGAGGGACATCCTGATAGTCCCATTACCGGGTGCAAACGCAGTGATAACTGCATTAGTTGCATCAGGCTTGCCAACGGATAATTTTTTATACCTTGGGTTTTTACCCCGTAAATCCAGCGCACTAAAAGCAAGATTACAAGAGCTTTCGCAACGTACAGAAACAATGATTACTTATGAAAGTCCACACCGTTTGACAGATACCTTGTCTGCAATTATTGATGTGATGGGTGAGGAACGACAAGTCTGTGTCGCGCGCGAGATTACCAAAAAGTTTGAAGAATTCTTCCGTGGAACAGCACAAGAAGCATATCATCACTTCACATCCGAAAACCCCCGTGGTGAGGTCACCTTATTAATTGCTGGTATAGAATCAAGTGATGAGACATGGACTGAGCAAGCTGTCCGCAAAGCCCTACAGCAACATCTCGACGAAGGCGAATCTTTGTCCCGTGCATCAAAATCGGTTGCAAAACTGTCGGGCTGGAAGAAAAGTGATATCTATCAATTTGGCATTGATAATTAGAACACCTCGCTAAAAACTAGCCATTAACCTAGCCATCTGACTGGGTACAAATCTTATATGGCAATGTAATATAGTGTTATATACAGATGATTAAGCATGTGATTAAGTTTTTGATTAATCCACCTTAAGTATATTTTCATTCGCATGTAATGTTGGGAAAGTAATATGATTTGCCTTGATAATTCTTGACTATTGCTAAAGATAGTCTCAATCAAATTTTATAAGTGTTAGCCAAAAATTAATAAAGCCATACATTTTAAATGTGTAATATATAAGTTAAGTGAATAAGAAACTAATCATTAAAGTTCATATAAGATTACTTAACATTACGAAATAACCAGGTATAATTCATAATAATTCGACTATTACACAATATATCTAAACTATAGAAACGGAAATATTAATATGATTGATATTGATTGGGGAAATGCTGAAGAAACAATCTTAATCTGGACATTTTATGATGGCTGGAAAGAACAAGATTTTTTGGACGCTATTAAATTTTCGGAAAAACTGGTCGCCAGAAAGACTTCTTCCGCTACCATTCACACCATGATTGATGTCCAACATACAGGTGATCTACCTGCCAATATGTTTTCATTAGGAAAAACTGCAATTCAGCGTGGGATAGAAAGTAAAAATGATGGGTTAATCATCATCATCAATCCGAGTGAACTATGGCTTCGTTTATATGAGGTTATGTCTAAGATGATACCGAATAATTGGCTACGCATTCATTTTGCCAAAGATGCAAATGAAGCTTATGCAATGATGAATAATACAGATGCTCAGTCCTCTCGTGCTGGCTAAATTTCATCAATCGTAATTTGTAATGAAACCCAATTGTCATTATACTCCGTTCAATCAAGATATAACTCTAAAATTTATATGTTGAGTGAACTATAGCACATTCAAGGAATGTCCGAACAAGCATATAATGGACAGAGCGATCCAAACCTCCTTCAATTGACTAATTGTCAACTGATTTTGCTATACATATATTTAAAGGAGCTCTAATGACAAAAACGATCTTATACATTGAAGATAATGAAGATAATGTGAAAATAGCTAAAAAGATATTGTTACGTGCTGGGTATGTTATCTACATTGCATGGAATGGTCCTGAGGGGATTGCTATGGTTGAGGACTGTAGTCCTGATTTAATTATCTGTGATTACCATTTACCAGATATGAATGGTCCAGAAGTGATTGAACATATCCGCTCTATCGATAAAGTTAAAGATATACCTATCATCATGTTCACCGCCGATATTTATACTCGAGCAGCTAGTATCGAGGCGGGAGCTAATGCCTACCTAAATAAACCAATTAGACGAAATCAACTTATCTCAACCGTTGAGGCACTGCTTGTTTCAAATGACTAATTCGTCGAACCTCGCCGTTTGTCGAAGACGATAATTCCATATGGCAGAACAACCAATAAGATAACCAGCGCAATCAATAGACCTCTATCTTGCGCGACGGTATTTAATAGAAACATCGCCCCCAAACTCATGAGAACAAAGCCCATCAAAATCGCCAGACCCCCTTCAATACGATGTTGGCGGTCAATCGGAATCACGCGGTCACGTAAGATTAAAAGACTTGCTGGGAGCAGACTCGCTCCCGAAAACAAGCTCAATGCCGAAATTAGGAATCCTTCTTCCACGGTAATCCTTTTTAGTCTACAGGGTAAGATAATCCCCATTGTTTACGCATGGTATCCATTGTTCGGATAATATCTAAGGTTTCGTCCAGTGGCATGACATCACTTTCTGTCAAACCTTCACGGATACAACGCCCAACTTCAATCGCTTCATAATTATAGCCATTGCCTTCAAGTTCATATTGATAAACGTCTGGGGCTTTACCATTAACCTGCACAGTCATCTCGGTTGGATGCCACCAATCAGGTATCGAAATAATCCCCTTTGTTCCCATAATGCGAGCTTCATGGAGTGTACTCATACGAATAGCTGTCGTAATCGTCGCCATCTCATAATCACTATATTTAAAAACAGACACCGATAACTCATCGACCCCTGTCTCCCCTAATGTGACTTGTGAGACAATGCTTTCGGGTTGTTTGCCATATATCATTGACGCAAATTGAACAGGGTAAATGCCAACATCTAGGAGCGCACCACCCGCTAATTCTGGGTTGAATAAGCGATGCTCTGGCATGACTGCTCCCATCCGAAAGCCAAAGTCCGCCTGTACGAGCATGACATCACCAATTGTTTTTTCCCGTAACAATTCACGGAGTTTGCTCATGATTGGGAAGTAACGTGTCCAGACCGCATCCATCAAAAATAGACGCTTATCACGAGCAAGGTTTACCATCTCCTGTGCTTTCGCTAAGTTAACCGCAAAAGGCTTCTCGCATAAGACGTGTTTACCTGCATTCAAGCAGAGTAGGGTGTGGGGATTATGGAAGGTGTGGGGTGTGCCAATATAAACCACATCTACATCCGCATCATTCACAAGGGCTTCATAATTATCGTAAAATTTTTGCGCTCCAAATTCTTTCCCAAAGGTCGTTGCTTTTCCCAAATCTCGTGATGCGACTGCATAGAGTTCGGCATCGGTGACGGCTTGTAAACCTGCGGCGAATTTACGCGAAATACTACCCGGACCGATGATACCCCATTTTATTTTGTCAGCCATTAAGGTTTGTCCTCCACTTTGAGTTCCAGCCATGCAATTTCGTCTGGTGTTAAGTTAATATCGAGCGCTTTTAAGTTGTCGTCAATATTATCAACACTCCAATTCGCGACAATGGCATGATTTCGGCTATTGTCAGCCAGAACATACGCGACACTAATTTGCGCTGGTGATGCACCTTTGTCCTTAGCCAATTCAATGACGCGGTCGAGGCGTTTGAAGTTGTTCTCAAAGGCATATGCACCGATGGGGTTGGTATCCCAATACTCTGTAAATGTATCGAGGTTATCACGCGTAAATTTACCTGTCATAAATCCACCTGCGAGGCTTGACCAAGTAAACAAGGATATGCCATTTTCTTCATACCAAGCACGGTCAGCTTCACCTTGCTCACCACTGACACTGATACATCCAGTCCAAGGTGGATTGACCATTTCTGCAACACTAAATTGAGGGCTAGTAATCGTAAATGGTTTTTTGCCATTGGCGGCTGCATATTCATTGGCTTCTTTAACGCGATTCACCTGCCAATTTGACCCACCAAATAGACCAATCTGACCTTTGTCATGGAGTTCGTTTAAGACATCGACAATTTCGCCAACTGGATATTCTGGGTTATCGCGATGTAATAAATAGAGTTCGACAGAATCTGTTTGCAAGCGTTCAAGTGATTCTGCTATATCGGAAAGAATAAACTTGGGGGCAACCCGTCTGGTCTCATCGCCATATGGGTGTGCGCCTTTGGTCAATATCACAACTTCATCACGGATACCACGGTCTGCTACCCATGCACCCAGTTCGCGCTCGGATGACCCACCACCATAACCATGTGCTGTATCAAATGATCGAAATCCACGTTCAAATAATTTATCTAATAACTCCCGATTTTGGTCTCGGGTGTCATCTTTTAACATGACAGTCCCCTGTAACATGCGTGCTACAGGTTTATCTATACCTTGAATAGTATTATGTTTCATTAAATATTTTCCTTTCGTATACCCGCATCATTGTAACGCAAATTTGGTTAGATTGCTTTTATTCTGA
>CAYGTY010000065.1:11931-28130 GCA_964352825.1 uncultured Anaerolineaceae bacterium | reverse complement strand
GTTGCCAGTGTATAGCTAGTTGCACGAACTTTAAATTTTGTACCTGCTTGACCCTCTAAAATCGTTGAGCAATTCAACCCTGTTACATGGTTTTGCTCATCGTTTGATTCTATGGTCAGCACATGAGCATTAAACAGAACCGTGATATTGTCTGCATCCATCAATTCTTTGCGAAACTGTACCTGAAAATCATGTAGGTTTTCCTCATATTGCGCGTGCATAATCGCACCTGTCAGAGGGTCACCATCCATCGGGTCAAAACAGCGTGCATATAAAACCCGTTCCCAAAACGGCATATCATCATAATTAAAAGGTCCAAAATGCCCAAAGTGATGCGCGTCCTCATAATAGGGTGTCATCTCATCACTACCAAATAACCATCCAGCATCCCGATACCCAGGGCGAGACATATAATCGGCATCATCCAGTGGACGTGACCAAAAGCCAAAGTGATTGGTTGTTCCCCCATACATATTTAAGCGGGAACGATGAACAAATATCGGGTCAACTTTTTCAAGAAAACTGCCAACTGTGCCATGATACATCGACTGACGGTCATCATCAGGTAAACCCTTGTCATGCTTGCTACCACTCACAAGCAACAAGACCTTAACCGATGTATGGGCAAGGCGTTTTGCCATTGCAATACCCGATGCACCCGCACCAATAATACAAACATCAAACCCCTGTAATACAGTGCCTTCAGGTAGTTGGTCTGCATGAATATACATAGTATAAAACTCCTAAGTTAAAAATTTGCTTTAATAAATCTATTCTCTTATATTTGTCGTGCCATCCATGCACCACCCAAAATGGGTGCAGAATCACCCAAGCTAGACTGCTCTATTTTTATCTTTTCACTAACCGCTTGAAATGAATACTCTTTCGCAGATTGCCTCGCTGGATTCAGCAATAAGTCACCTGCCCCAGCGACACTTCCGCCAATCACAAACATCTCAATATTAATCATCATCGCCATAGACGCAACCGCAATCCCTAGCCCATGCCCTGCTTGATTTAGTATAGTTAAGGCGTTTTCATCACCATTAATCGCACGGCTAGTAATCTCCGCCCCACTGATATGCTCACCTGTTAATTCCGCGTAGTGCCGTTCCAACCAAGGTCCACTGGTGTAGGTTTCTAAGCATCCACGCGAGCCACAATGGCAACGGTGTCCTTCGGGATTCACGGTCATATGCCCCGATTCACCTGCTGTATTACTTTCACCATAGAGTAAGTTACCCTCATAAATTATCGCCGCACCGACCCCTGTTCCAATCACAACATAAATCATGCTATCGCGCTTACGACCAATTCCATAATGAAACTCACCCAAAGCCGCCACTTTTGCATCATGATCTAGCCGAACAGGGATGCCGATCTTATCTTCCAAAGCGCGCCGAAAGGGTGTATTTGAAATCCCAGGTAAATTTACCAAAGTTAGCAAATCACCTGTAACATGGTCAACAGGACCGGGGGTGCAGATACCAATGCCTGTGACCGACTCGCCATCGGGTAAGTGCTGTTTCAAGGTATCGACTTGTTCAGCAATCCGTTGAATAACAACATCAAGCCCATCATCGGCATTCGTTTCGATTCGACTTTGCGCCATAATCAAATTGTCTGAACTGACCAACCCTGACGCAATTTTTGTCCCACCAAGGTCAATCCCAATCACCCAACTCATGCCGAAACCTCCTCGTTAGATGTCCGTATAGGCTTATCCATTAAATGGTCAGCAACGCGTAAGGCTTGCGCGCAGATAGTTAAGGCAGGATTCATTGCTGTCGATGACGGGAAAAATGACGAGTCCATCACATAGAGATTGTCTATATCATGCGTTTGGCAAAATGAATTTAAGACCGATGTTTCTGGGTCTTCACCAAAACGCGCTGTCCCACACTGGTGTGAATTGGTCTCAATACCCATCGTTTCCGTAAATACAAATGTATAACCAGCATCACGCATCATCTTCACAGCACGGTTAATGAGCTTCTTATGCGCTACTCGATTATTTGGTTTCCATTGAACATGAATCTGTTCATCATCGCCAACAAACACACGATTTTCAGGGTCAGGTAAATCTTCAGACATCACCCACCAATCGACACTACGGTTTGCCATCGCCACTAACACAGGCTTAGGAATATATGGCTTAGCAACAGATAACATCCCTGCTTGCAATTTACCCAACATCTGTAAATTCCCCATCGGGTAAGCGAAATCATCATCACCAAAGTAGAAATCATTGACTGCCATTGTCTTCTGGAAAATAGTTGGGTTGATTTTTAAAGGTGCAACTGCTGTCATAGCTGTGTTGTTATGCACCATATAATTACGCCCCAGCATATCCGATGAATTTGCCAATCCTTTTGGATGATGCTCATTTTTGGATTTTAAGAGCAAAATAGCAGAATTGGTTGCACCACAAGATACGATAATCTTCTCAGCAGATACAGTTAACAATTCTCCGTTACGCTCAACCTCAACAGATGTTGCGATCTTGCCTGAACTGTCTGTCAAAATACGCTTGGCAATTGTCCCCGTCCATATCTCAATATTGTCATGTTCCAGTGCAGGGCGCACACAACAAATATCAGCATCGCCTTTTGCATGAACTTTACAAGGGAAGCCATCACAAGTTTTACAGCGGATACAACGTCCACCCTCGCGTAAATCAATTGTCATCGGCAAGAAGAAAGGATTCAAACCTTGCGATTGGAGCTTACCAACAAGCCCTTCTATATAGGGTTCATGGTCTACGGGTGGAAATGGATAAGGTTGAGATCGCTCAGGTTCAGTCGGGTCATCTCCTGCGCGCCCATGTACAAAAAAGAGTTCTTCGGCTAACTGATAATAGGGTTCGAGGTCATCATAGCTGATACACCATGCTGGAGATGTACCCTCCTCATGCTCCAACACCTCAAAATCCTGACGACGAAAACGCGGTAATGCCGCACCATAAACTTTGGTATTGCCCCCAACATAATAATGAACCCCAGGTTTAAAGGATTCTTTTGTTTTAGCATCAATCCAATTCTCACTAGGTTTATAGCGTTTTTCATCAAACACCGCTTGGACTTGCCAATTTTGTGGTTCTTGTGGCAGATAGTCACCGCGCTCAATCAAGAGGATGCGCGCACCGCTCTCGCGTAACGCATAGGCTAACGTCCCGCCCCCCATGCCCGTACCAATGATAATAAAATCATAATGCTCAGACATGCTAAATCTCGCTTATATCAACCCAACGACCATCAGCCGATGAGCGTTCAGTAGCTTCCATGATTTTCTGAACATGTAGCCCCTCCGTAAAAGATGGAGATGGTATTGTATCGTCCCAAATAGACTTGATGAATTGATACTGACATTCGGCATGAATCCGCATAAAATCAGGGGTCATTGACCAATCAGGCGCACGTTGTCCATCATAGCGTTGGACTGCCTCCACTTTACGGAAACCACGCATCCCACCCGTTGGAGCAACATCATCACGGGTATCATAAATCTGAATCCATGCTGGGTCATTGAGATCGAATCGAATAGCACCCTTATCACCAAAAATTTCAACAATCAGGTCGTTGGTTGCCCCTGTGCCCATTCTTGATATTTCGACAGTACCCAATGTACCGTCTGTCAAACGTGTGTGCAATAAAGCAATATCATCGACATCGACTGGGGCTTTTTCACTCGCGCCTTTACTGACAGGACGTTCCTTAATTAGCGTATCCAATGTGCCATAGACAGAGCCAAAATCACCAAGAAGATAATACAGTAAATCGAGGATGTGTGAACCCAAATCAAATAGCGCGCCACCACCTGTCACTTCTCGTTTGAGTCGCCATGATAAGGGTTTATCATAGCTAATATAACTTGAGCGATGATAGCGTCCCCGAAACGAAAAAATATTCCCCACAAAGCCCTCATCAATCAGTTGCTTTGCACGCGTAATCGCTGGGAAAAATCGAAAGTTAAAAGTTAGCTGTGCTTTGACATTGGCTTTTTCAACAGCTTGTAACATCCGTAATGCCTGTGCTGAATCCATTGCAAGTGGTTTTTCGCAATAAATATGTTTTCCTGCTTTCGCACTCGCAATCACAATTTCTTCATGTACATTATTCGGCGTACAAATATCAACCGCATCAATATCATCACGCGCCAATAATTCATGATAATCAGCTGTGAAATAGTCACATCCAATTTCTTCTGCTGCCTGTTTTGCCGTTTCTTCACGGGTGGTTGCAACACCAACAATGTTGACATCGCTGGCAGGTAATCCATAGTGGAATGGAATCGAACGATATGCCATTGCATGAACCCGCCCAATACCCCCATATCCAATCAAACCAATATTGATTTTTGACATAATAGATTATTGTCCTAATCATTTTTAATAATTTATATTGATAAGTAAGGAGTAACCTTCGCATATATCGTAAAATTGTAGAGGCTTTGCTATATCTATGTCCGATAGTTAAAATACAGTCTCAACTCTACATTCTGACAACATGGCTACTCATTATCTAAATTCACATATTTATGATTTCTTCAAGCCATTTTCATCGCGATGTGTATTACTCTCCGTCGTCATAGTCTCGCGTAGAGCTTTAACTGCTTTCGCAATATCACCTGTCCCCGGTTGGAGCTTGCCATCAGGACCTTTTAATAATGGCGATGAGAACTCACCCACGGTCATCCCAATTTCGATAAATTTGCCGACGTTGCCCTTATTCAAACCGCCATCTTCCATCAGTTCGATACTATCTTCCATACCAGCATCCACAATCATCTGATGGATTTTGTGCATCGTATCAATCACAATTTGGTCAATGGTATGGGGGCTTTTGCTACCTGATGTTTTCTTCCAGAATGGCGCACGACTTTCATATTCGATGATGTCAATATAAGGGTGGATGTACTGTTCAAACGCGTAAGATGGCACACCTTGCCATGCCCAAACACCCACTTTTAATCCTAATTTTTCTTTAATATAGGTGATGTTCTGAAAAATTGTCTCATCAGTAGTTTCAAGCGGTAAGCTAATCAGGCTCACACCCAAATCGGCTAACTGATCAAATACACTAAATGTTGGGCGAACCATCTGGAGTTGGGCTTCAACTTCTAAATTGGTGCTTTTACAGGTCGCTTCAATAATATCAAACCCACCACGCGGCATCCCAAAGTCCATATATTTACCATCACGGACTTCAATATGAATCCAATCCACACCTGCTTCTTCGAGTTCCTTGACCTGCGCGCCTAATACGGCATAGTCTGCCCAAAATAAACCTGCGGCAATTTTAACCTGTTGTGTTACTTTCCCGATTGTATCCGATGTAGTCATATACTCTGTCCTTTAAAGTTTGAAATAGATATTTTGGAATCTTATTTAACAACAGGTAGCTTCATTAAGTTGCCTGTATAGTCGTCTTTGAGCCAAGCATATTCAGGGTCATCATAAGGTGGGGTTTTACGTTCATCATCAATCAACTCCCCTGCCAGATAATTTAAGAAATATATATTCGACCCAGGGGCAGCAGCAGTTGAGTGAAAGCCTTGTGTGACAAGGACAATATCTGTATTTTTAGCTGGGAAGATTTCTTCAAAGTCTTTATCAACGCGATAATTGCGATGTAGAGCAACGCCATTTTCGGGATTGGTACGGAAATAATAGGTTTCATCCAAATGCGCGGAACCACCATAACCATCATGACAATGTGGCGGATAGCCAGACCAAGAGCCACCGGGGACATATACTTCAAACAAAATAAGCCGCTCTGCAGGTAATGGATGTGCCAAGATGTGATTCACTTGACGGGTTGCTGCTCCCCCACCGCGCACTTCAGATTTAATTTCGTCAGGTGTAAATAGACGCAGAGGATATTTACCGTCAGCAGGCGCACTGCCGATTGCAAACTCAAAATTATCCGAGGGCGTTACGGCAATATCATATTGAGGTGGTACATACAGAACATGCGGTTTTTCTTCAAACACACCCTTACGACTCAATTCAAATTTTTCATCATTAACTTGAATTGTTCCTTTGCCACTTAAGGGAACAATAGCAACTTCGGTATTTTCAGTGGGGTGAAAATAAGATTGACCTGCCTTCATATTGACTATGCGAAAACTAAGGTAATCCCATCCAGCAGACTCAGGTGTTACATCCAATACAATCATTTCGTTATAATTCGATGTCAAATGGTGTGCCATTAATACCCTCCATTATTTTCAATAAAATCTTCGACTTCTTGTTGATATGGCATTGCACGCGCGCAACCATGCCGTGTAACAACAATTGCGCCACAAGCATTTGCAAAACGTGCAGATTTTTCCCAATCCCATCCCTGCGACCATCCATACAACAATCCACTGGCAAAGGCATCACCTGCGCCAACTGTGTTCAACACCTCGACAGGAAAACCACTTACGATAATAACATCATCATCATTGAAGATAAGCACACCTTTATCACCCCGCTTCAAAACTAATGTCACGGCATGGATATTCGCAAATGTACCTAACCACTCCCGTAACATATCCGATTGGTCGGCAGTGACAGACTTGCCTTGCATAATATCATTGGGGTTATCCGCTAACATCGCAAAAAATTCTTCTTCTGTCCCTATAATAACATCGCATAAAGGTAGCAATGGGCGAACGTTTAGACCATAAGCGAGCGGGTGTGTCCATTGGTCATGGCGCAAATCAAGGTCAATGAATGTCGTTGTGGCTAATTGACGCGATTGTTCAGCCAAATATAAGGTAACATCTCGGGCAGACCCACGACTGAGTGCTGTACCTGATAACAAAATCGCTTTAGTCTCGTCTAATGGTAACTGAATCGCTTCATCCAAAGTTATATAAATGTCAGCAGGATTTTCGCGATAGAATACCAGTGGGAATTTATCGGGGGGTTGAACACCAACAACAGCCATTCCAGTCCGCGCATCACCTTTTACACCAATGAAATCTGTATTTACACCTTCTTTATTGAGATAATGTTTAACAAATCGCCCCACTTCATCTTGCCCTACAGCCGTGAATGCAATGGATTTTAAGCCAAGCCGACTTGACCCAATAGCGATATTAACAGGACTGCCACCAACACCTGTCTCAAATCCTGTAATTTCATTAAAAGGCAACCCAATATCTATCGCAAATAAATCCATCGATACGCGCCCAACAGTGATTAAGTCGTACTTAAAATCTGTCATCCGTTTGATTTCCTTAATACATCCATAAGCCGTCCCTCATCAATCGCTTGAATCACATCGGTTATAGCACTTGTTAAACCCTCTATTTGTGTCAAATCCTCATCCCATAAGTCAGTATTAGACAAGACTTTTGTAACCACATCTTCAACAGAGTCCGCCGTTTCCCACGTTTGTTTGAACCATGCTAAAGTAACAGCATCATCATTCAAAGGAATAGCTTCACCTTGCCACTCACCTTTATAAAAACGAATAAATGCACCCAAAGCAATCACAAGCCGTTGGGGTAATTCACCAGTTTTAGCATAATATCCTTTGACTGAGGGTAGAATCCGTTCTTTAATTTTGGAGGATGTGTTCAGCGCAATCGTCAATAAGCGATGATGAATGTGGGGGTTGAGGAAGCGGTCAAAGACATCACGGGCAAATGCTTGTAATTCATCTTCTTCTACATCATCACCAATAGAGGTAATGACCTCTTTAAAAATCAAATCGGGAATAAACTGCCCCAGTACAGGATGTTCCATAGATTCGCGTACAGATTCAAACCCGAGCAAAAAGCCAATTGGCACCATCGACGTATGTGCGCCATTTAACAAACGGACTTTTATAACACGATAAGGAGATGCGTCATCCACAATCTTAATGTTTAGTGATGTTTGTGCTTGCTTGACAGGGAATTCATCTAATAAATTTTGAGGTGCTTCGATAATCCAACTATGATAGATTTCGCCAGCAACCAACATCTTATCTTCATAGCCAAGTGATTCAAAAATACGCTCAGCATCCGCTTCAGGATAACCAGGAATAATGCGGTCAACGAGGGTGTTACAGAACATATTATGATTATTTATCCATTGTTTAAAATCATCACCCAATTCCCACAAATCAGCATATTGCAAGATTATCTCACGGAGCTTGACACCATTATCAACAATAAGCTCAGTTGGGATAATAATACACCCTTTATGCCCTGCTCCATCAAAGACTTCATAGCGTTTATGCAAAAATACAGTCAGCTTTGCTGGAAAGGTTGATGGAGGTGTATCGGTTGGCTTATCATTATCATCAAACTCAATTCCTGACTCGGTTGTATTCGAGAAAATAAAACGCACATCAGGCTGTTGAGCCAATTCTAGATAATCGGAAAAACCACTATCTTGATATGGATAAATCGTCTGACTGATACTCGTTATCAATTTTGTCTGTTCAATGTAATTGCCATCTTGGATACCATGTAAATGAACATGATAGAGATTATCTTGAGCATCTAATTTAGCATAGCTCCCAGAGGTTGCTTTGACTAAGGCAATCCCACTATTAAAATCAGTTTCTTCATTTAAAACTTGCACAATCCAATCGACAAATGCGCGTAGAAAGTTCCCACCACCAAATTGCACAATTCGTATCGGGTATGTCTGAATATCGCCGACAGTCTCGCGTTTTAATAGGTCTGGCATATCTATACATCCAATCTATAAGTTGATTTCGCTAAGTCATATGATAACGCAACAATCATTTCATTCGCATCTTCATCATCAATAAAACCACGCACCACTTGACGCGCGAGCCAATCTGCACAAGCTCTCCGCCATACATCGTGTCGTGTTGGAATCGAAGGATAAGCACGGGTATCATCATTAAACCCTGCTGTATTATAAATACCTGCCGTTTCAACCACACCATCGAGGAAGCGGTGCATCCCCATCCAGCTATCAAAGAACCACCACGGCGGACCTAAGCGTAAAATCGGATAATGACCAGCCAATGGTGCTAACTCACGACTATAAGTTGTTTCATCTAGATTGAATAAAACGAGTGTCATATCGCTGTGATTACCGTAGCGTTCAAGTAGTGGTTTCAAGTTTTGTGTGAATTCGCTTCGGATAGGGATGTCTGCTCCCATATCGCGCCCAAAGTGTTCATGGATAATAGGGTTATGATTACGAGACGACCCAACATGTAATTGCATCACAAGCCCATCTTCACTACTCATCCGTGCCATTTCAATCAGCATATGCCCTGTGAAGCGTGTTGCATCTTTTCCGCTAGCTTCACCATTCAGCGCGCGTTGGAAAATCGCCTCTGCTTCTGATGTATCTAGAGTTTCTGTATAAGCAGTTAAAGCGGCATGGTCAGTTGCAGTTGCACCCATCAATTTGAAGAAACTACGACGTTGTTCAAGGGCTTCAATATAGGACGAATAATCATGAACCTGAACACCAGAAACCTCACTAAGTAAGTCGATATTATCACGCCAACCATCCGCATCAATATTTACAACAGCATCCGGGCGAAATGTCGGAATCACCCGTCCATCCCAATCTGAATCACGAATCGCTTGATGATGTTCTAGGGTATCTGTCGCACCGTCAGTGGTTGCCAGCACTTCAATATTAAAACGGTCAAACATCGCACGCGGTTTGAAGTCATCACTTTTTAGTTGAGTTTCGATGGCATCATAAATGGATTGTGCATTTGCGCTGTTCATCTTTTCAGAGATACCAAATACATCCTGTAATTCATCCCGTATCCAAATTCCTGTGGGTGTCGCGCGCATTAAGTGCCAATTATCACAAACCAATTGCCAAATTTTGCGATGATCCGTTTCGACAGCTTCACCATCACGGCGAGGGATGCCAAGTGATTCCAATGAAATACCTTGCGAATACATCATCCGAAAAATATAGTGGTCAGGGATAATCAGTAAATCGACAGGGCTACCAAATTCATAATTCGGGTCTGCAAATAAACGTGGGTCAACATGTCCATGTGGACAAATCAAAGGTAAATCCCTCACCTTTTCATATAATGAAATAGCAATTTTATTTTGACCAGCGTCAGAAGAAAAATAACGATTGTGCATAAAAAATCCTTACCACGATAATAAATATTTGTACATCACATAGTACATCGTATATCATATACGCTGATTATTCTACACGATGGAATCAGGCGTATATAGACGAAAGTGAGTAATATGCAATATCGACAACTTGGACAATCAGACTTACAAGTTTCACCCATAGCTGTTGGTTTTTGGGGAATTGTTGGTGGTGAGTATTGGGGAGAGCAAGATGAAGCCGATACGATTCACACCGTACATACCGCATTAGATGCAGGTATCAACTTTTTTGATACAGCAGAAGGCTACGGTGATGGATACTCCGAACAAATGCTAGGGCGTGCATTAAAAGGTCGGCGAGACCAAGCCATTATTGCCAGCAAAGTTAGCGCGAACAATCTTGCTCCGAATGATTTACGAACTGCCTGTGAGCGGAGCCTGACACATTTACAAACAGATGTAATTGACCTCTATCAAGTCCACTGGCCAAATCAAGATTTACCATTTGAAGACACAATGCAAACCCTACTTGACCTAAAACAAGAAGGTAAAATTCGTGTCATTGGGGTAAGCAATTTTGGAAAGCAAGATATGCCCGATATGCTCCAATATGGGCGTTACGAATCAAATCAACTGCCTTATAGTTTGCTATGGCGCGCCATTGAGTTTGACATTCAACCCCAATGTGTTGAGCATCAGATTTCAATATTACCCTATAGTCCACTTAATCAAGCCTTACTGACAGGGCGCTATAGCAATGCAGATGAAATGCCATATCACCGCACACGAACACGGCACTTCAATGGGAATCGTCAAGACTCCCGTCATGGTCTCCCTGGGTTCGAGGAAGAAACTTTTGAGACACTTTCAGCAATCCGCGACATCTGTGATGATATTGGCGAATCGATGGTACATGTTGCCTTAGCATGGTTACTGCATAAGCCAGCCGTAACATCTGTTTTGGCTGGGGCGCGGACACCACAACAAGTCGAGAGTAATGTCAAAGCCGCCAATCTATCCTTATCAGAAGAAACGATGGCACGTCTCGATGCGGTGACTGACGACCTCAAACAAAAACTTGGGGCAGACCCTGATATGTGGCAGAATGCAGAAAACACGCGCTATCGTTAAGCTAAGTTCCACCTAATCCATTCACCATCGCCTCGCAATCGGGGCGGTGTCCGCCATCATGAATCGTTAGTGTAGCATTGTCAGACACATCAAAAACCTTATAAACAGATTGGATAGTTTTATATTGTTCACGAACACCCTCTACAGGAAAAATTGGGTCAGTTCTGCCTGAGATAAAATGAGCAGGTCGAGGTGCAATCAATCCTGCAACATCCCCTGTTTCACCCAGTGTCAGCAAGTTCGGGACATAGTTACACTCACAATGTCTGATACCTAATATCGAGTCTTTCAAGGTGCAAAGATAACCCATAATCACTGTTTTCTGGATGCGTTCATCTAATGCAGATAAAAATAAACCCGTTGTCCCACCACCTGAAAAGCCAACACATGCCAGTTCTTCAGCAATCACATCATCTCGTCCTAATACATAACTAATTACGTTCATCGCATCCCAAATACGCTCGCCCAATAAGGTACGATTATGCAAGAGATAGTAAAACGCTAAGTGGCGACACGAATTACCTTCACTTGGCTGATTGGTTAAATCGGTTATGCGTTCACCAAAACCCTGCTGTTCAATCGCACACACCAGATAACCATCTTCTGCCAATCGCTGGGCAAAATTCTCCCCATTTGCATCATACGTCTCTGCCATATCAGAATCAGCATAATTCCCAAGTATCAGATTCACTCCCATACCATGCCCATGAAATACCATCACAGGTTCATATGGAGGGTCAGTTTTAGGAATAAGCAAATACATTGGAATAGATAGGTCATCAATGATGATTTGATGTTTTTCTTGATGATAAGCTCCCCTATCCTCAATAGATAAAACCTCACTTTTAACCTGACTTAGAAGCGTACGACCTGTAATTTTGAGACATTCGCGCAAAGCTGACCGAAAATCAATCTGCCATTGTTGAGCGACTGTCATCGTATCTGCATCAAAGCTAAATTGATGTTCAGCCTCTTCATATAATCTATCTAAGTGATTCTGTAATCCAAATTCTGACATATCAATATCCTTTCTCGAATACCAAATACCATAACAGACAAAGAGCATAAATTACAAAAATAGGTAAACTACAAAAACAAACGATGAAACAAGGGTAAAATGACAACTCAAGCATTAGAGATATTTACAAATCGAAGTGAATTTTGGAAAACACGTGTTTCCGTTGATTTATCGAACCTCACAGACTTAGATAGTATCCAAAAAATCGCAGAGGTCATGCTTGATACAACCGAAATGGATGAAGTCCGTGAAGCTGGTGGTGGTGCATTAGGACGAATTGGAACGGACGATACGATTGGTATATTGGAAAAAGTCATCTACAAATCAACAGAAGAACTCGCACAAGTCCTTGCTATGATTGGTTTAAGTGTTACATCACATCCCCGTGCTAATATCATCATGCTAGATGTATTAAAGAACGAAAATACGTCATCCAGAATCCGTCGGTCAGCTTGTTACACTCTAGCAAATCGTCAAGTTGATGCCGTCATTCCACTTGCAATACAATACATCGATGAGCCATTTGTCATTGAAGATACATTTCTAGGCGGAAATATCGCTATTGAGTCTCTGTTGAAATTTGATATTTCAGACACCATAAACGTAATTATAGATTGGTCAATAAAAGCCATATATGATGAGGTTTTGACACCCATCCAACGCGAACACGCCGCCAATTATGTTGCGCGTCTTGCGGACAAACAGCATGAACATATCTTAATTAAAGTGATTGACCACCCATTTGTGAAATCAAAACGTTTATATGCAGGAAAATCTGGCAATCATATCATTGAAGCCCTGAAGCGTATAGGAAGCTCTACCGCAATGAATGCAGTATCCGAATGGGAAAATAACCAAGTGTAGTTTTTTGATGAGCCAAGATAATTCGGTATGATTAGGGAATACGATTCGACTCAAATAAAACGTATATAGGATACTATCATGCCCAACTATCAACACATCATAGATAAACTCAAAATCTTGTATCCAGCACAAGCAGATACAACACTTGAGCAAATCAAGGCACTGATTGAAAAATATGAGATTCAAACACCTGCATCAGCCTTACCCGTTACAGAGGCGGATATTGTCCTCATTACATATGGTGACCAAATCCAAGAGAGTGGTAAAAATCCTCTTGCGGTACAACATCAATTCTTGAAAGATACCATCTACCCCACCATCAATAGTGTGCATATTTTGCCCTTCTTCCCCTATTCATCAGATGATGGCTTTTCGGTAATTGATTATAAAGTTGTCAATCCAGAGCATGGCACTTGGGATGATATTATGGCGATGGGACAAGATTTTAAGCTAATGTTTGATGCAGTGTTCAATCACATCTCAGCAAAAAGTGATTGGTTTCAGGCATTTTTACGGGGCGAGAGTCCTTACGTCGATTACTTCGTTGTCATGGATAAAGATACAGATTTATCAGACGTTGTTCGTCCCCGTGCATTACCCTTATTAACACCTGTCGAAACCCCTGATGGCATCAAACATGTATGGACAACCTTTAGTGACGATCAAATTGACCTCAACATTATGAACCCTGCTGTATTGATTGAACTAATCGACATTCTTTTGTTTTATGTACAAATGGGAGCGAAACTAATTCGGCTGGATGCGATTGCCTTCTTATGGAAAATTGCTGGAACATCCAGTATTCACCTAGAGCAAACCCATCTGGTGATTCAAATTATGCGAGACGTACTGGCTTTAGTCGCACCTGATGTACTCATTGTCACAGAAACCAATGTTCCCCACGAAGAAAATATATCATACTTTGGTGATGGCAATAATGAAGCACATATGGTGTATCAATTTCCACTACCACCACTCATCTTACATACCGTGACTACAGGCGATACAACTCACCTCACACAGTGGGCAGACAAACTCGAACCTGCAGGAAATCATACAACCTTTTTTAACTTCATCGCATCACATGACGGTATTGGATTACGACCCGTAACAGGGATTCTGTCAACTACGGAAATCAATCAACTCGTCGATGTCGTGCAATCACACGGTGGGAATGTATCCTATAAAAATAATAGCGACGGCACACAAAGCCCCTATGAACTAAACATCAATTACTTCGATGCTGTCAATCCTCCTGATTTAGTCCAATCTGCTCCCGAAATAGCTGTTCGCAGATTCATAGCATCACAATCTATTGCTTTATGTCTGGCAGGAGTCCCCGGGATATATATTCACAGCTTATTTGGGTCACGCAACGATAAAGAAGGTGTGGAACAAACAGGGCGCTATCGCAGTATCAATCGTAAAAAACTTCAGCGTGAGGTATTAGACGCAGAACTTGCAGATAAGACATCGCTTCGTTCTCAGGTCTTTTCAAAATTTATGCAATTATTATCGATTCGTCGGGAACAGTCCGCTTTTCATCCACTAGCAACTCAAATAATTCATACTATTAACTCGTCTGTATTTGTTGTTGAACGGACAAACCTAGAAACCAATGATGTCATCATCGCTCTGACCAATGTAACAGATAAGCATGTGTCGATAGATATACCCGTAAACAATAGTGATTGGAACGATATAGTTGAACAAAAGCACTATCAAACATCAGATCACAGCTTAACCGTTCAATTATATCCATATCAGGTCATCTGGTTGAAATCGCAAACATAGTAAACTAAGTGTAATCATAAATTTAAATCATACAAAATCATGCTACAATAATATTTAACTTTATTGGCAAAAGTAGCTGGATAATATCAATGACCTACCTTGACCGTTTCACACAATTTATTTACCCACCTGCCCATGAGGGTGAGACGGAAGAACTCCGCCTAAACCGTGCTATTTTGGTATTGATGGCATCCGCGACTTCGCTGGGTGGAATTGTATGGGGAACAGTGTATGTGTTGCTCGGTGTACCTGATGTCGCTATCTGGCCTTATGGATATGTTGTCTTCTCCTTTATCAATCTTCAGGTTTATCTACGCACAAGACACTATGAAACACTGCTGATAGGTCAGCTTGCCTTAATCCTACTTGTCCCGACCTTTCTTCAATGGCATCTTGGGGGGTTTGCCTCATCTGGTGCAGTCATGTTATGGGCATTTTTATCACCGATTGTTGCCTTGGTTGTAAGCCGTGAATATAAAGATGCTCGCATCTGGTATATCGCATTTATAGCCTTAACCATTTTTTCAGGCATATTAGAAGGACAACTCCCAGGGCTGGAAGTCGGCATGCCAGACTTTGGAATTGCCTTATTCTTTGTGCTGAATATATTTGCGCCACTCACAACGACTTACTTTATCGTCTATTATTTTATCGAAGAAGGACGGCGTGCCACGGCTTTAATGCACGAACAATCGAGCCAATTAGCAACCTCGAACCAATCTTTGCAAGAACTGACAGATAATTTAGAGGACATCGTCGAACGCCGCACCGAAGAATTAAATCAAGCGGTGAATGAAGCCGAAACAGCCAATCGTGCCAAAAGCCTGTTCCTAGCCAATATGAGTCATGAGTTACGAACTCCATTAAATGCGATTATTGGTTATAGTGAAATACTTGAAGAAGATGCAGTTGATTTCGGATATGATGACACCATCCCCGATTTACAGAAAATCCGAAACGCTGGAAAACATCTCCTAGCCTTAATTAATGACATTCTTGATATTTCTAAGATCGAAGCAGGGAAACTTGATATATACTTAGAGGAATTTGAATTAATGGTGGTTGTCGATGAGATTGTTTCCACCGTTCAACCCTTGATAAACGACAAAGATAATACGCTCGTGCTGGATGTTGATAGAACATCACTGGGTAAGGTAACAAGTGATGCAACTAAACTTCGCCAAATTATCTTTAACTTGCTCAGCAATGCAGCTAAATTCACTCAAAATGGTCAAATTACATTAAGTGCAAAACGATATACGCATGCCTCAAATGCTGAAGAATGGGTTGAAATTGCTGTCACAGATACAGGAATCGGAATGACTGATGAGCAAGC
>CAYGTY010000065.1:0-11831 GCA_964352825.1 uncultured Anaerolineaceae bacterium | reverse complement strand
GCTGCAAATGGGCAAGATGGACTAAAAAAAGCCCGTGAATACAAGCCAGACATTATCACTCTGGATGTTATGATGCCGTCAATGGATGGATGGTCGGTATTATCTCAACTCAAAGCTGACCCAACATTGAGTTCAATACCCGTTATCATGCTTTCCATCATCAAAAATAAATCGCTGGGCTTATCGCTCGGTGCATCAGATTATCTAACAAAACCCGTAGAACGCGATACCCTTATCACCACAATTCGTCGTTTTGTACCCTCTGATAAATCCGATGAGTGCCAAGTCTTAATTATCGAGGATGATTCTGCAACTCAAGAGGTATTCCAACGCATTGTTGAACGTGCAGGCTGGCAAGCCACGATTGCAGGAAACGGGAGAATTGGGCTTGATAAGCTAGCAAATGGAATCCCAGATATTATCTTGTTAGATTTGATGATGCCAGAGATGGACGGTTTAGAATTTTTATCAACCATGCGTGAAAATCCAGAGTGGCACTCGATACCTGTCATTGCAGTCACCGCCAAAACATTAACCGAAGCAGATAAAAAACAACTCAATGAACAAACACAAAAGATTTTAGCTAAAGGCAATTACAGCAAAGAAGATCTTGTAGAACATATTCAAGAGGTATTGAAGTCTTCTAAAGAATCAAGCTCATAGTTATCTTATGTCTTTATTTACATAAAATCAATTAGTCGAGACTGATAGATAAATTCAAAATATCAATCAATTCGGTTTCGTCAGCAATCCCAAATCGGCGATAAATCTCTTCGCCATCTGGTGTAAAAATTACGATACTAGGGTGCCCCGGCAAACCAAGCGATTGGAATAATACTTCCCCTGCTTCCCTATCTTTAGCATTGAGATATACAAATGTAACTTGTTCATCATAGTCATCTTGAAGCCCATCAACGATGGGACGCATTTGCTGTCAAGGTGCTCAATTATCCGTATAAAAAAAGAGCAGTGTCAGGTCGTCTTCTGCCAAGGGTAAGGCAATAGCCTGTGAGGGTTGCGTTGTCGCACAGCCCGTTAAAAATATACTCAATAGCACTAAGATAAATTTAAATAACTGCGACATCATGATTCATCATCCAAATCATCTGTTGACCAAAAAGGATTATTCTCTTCAAATTTTGTTGTTAACGTCGATTGATGTTGACGTTGGTCATCTGTCCACCATTGCTTAAAGTATTCGATTATACCAAAAATCTCTTTATCAGTTAGATTCTCAGCATAAGGTGACATGGGATATAAATTAGTGGGTGCTTGCACACCATACTTGACCACCTCAAACAGAACTTGGTCGGGATGTTGCCATGTATGCCCATTTTCATCGTGACGGGGACAGTGTGATAACCTAATTTTTCGGCATTTTCGATTGTTACTAGTGGCTGACCATCCCCTGCCCAGCCGTGGCAATGCGCGCAGAATTTATTATAATTTTGCTGTGCAGTATAAAGGACAGTATTCTCTGGGTTTATGGTTGGTACAGCTTCTAGTTTGACTGTATCTGACAAATCCAATGTATTTTCAGATTGGCAGGCAATCATTAACAATAATGCTAATAAACAAATACTCCGTAGTCGCATAGTAACCACTTTATTTTTAACAATAGAGACAAGCGATATTATAGCAGAAGCGCTGAAACAAAAAGAGTCATCGGTTTGATGACTCAATTATTTAATTAACTTGAGTTTCATGAAAGACTCGAAATCCACTTAAGCATGCCACAATACTCAAGGTCAAATAGATGAAGCTTGGAACACATTAGAAAAAAATGAAAGCTACAGTTTCAAATACATAGTAAACTAATTATCTATAATAATTTTATTTAAGGAAATAACCATGTTACAAGATAGTTCTCACAATTCAGTATTTAACCACTTTGATTTTTATAACCTAGACGCACATCTCACAGATAATCAACAAGCAGTACGCCAACGAGTCCGTGATTATGTTGACAGCGAGGTCATCCCAAATATTAACCCCTATTGGGAAAAAGCCGAGTTCCCGTACGAAATGGCAATGAAGCTCAAACATGTTGGCGTTATTGGGGGAATGTTAGACGAATATAGTGCATCGGGTTTGGATGTATATGAACTGGGATTGGTCTCATATGAACTATCCAAAGCAGACGGCAGTATCAGTACCTTCTGGGGTGTACATTCAGGTTTAGCGATGGGGTCAATTGGCTTATTAGGGGACGAAGAGCAGAAAGCGCGTTGGTTACCTGAGATGGTCACTTTGGAAAAGATTGGCGCATTTGGATTGACTGAACCAGCCGTCGGGTCGAATGCCGCACGCGTGCAAACCACAGCTCGCAAAGATGGAGATAGCTATATCCTCAATGGTGCAAAACGCTGGATTGGCAATGCGTCTATCTCCGACATATTGATTATCTGGGCACGGGATGAAACCACAGGTGAATTTGGAGGATATGTCATCGAAAATCCTCAACAAACCGAAGGTGTTACACTCAGTGATATTTGGGGCAAAATATCAAAACGCGCTGTCCTCAATGCCGACATCACACTCGATAATGTGCGTATCCCAAAAGCCAATAAACTCGCACAAGTTAAGAGCTTCAAGGATACAGCAAAGGTCTTACGCGTCGGACGTTATGGTGTGGCATGGTCAGCAGCAGGAACAGCATCAGGTGCATTTGAATTAGCCCTAAACTACACAAAAACTCGTGAGCAATTTGGCAAACCGATTGCAGGTTTCCAGCTTATTCAACAGAAGCTAGTTGAGATGGCGACTGAAGTGACTTTGATGCAGACACTGTGTTGGCAAATGGCACACCTCATAGAACGTGGTGAACTCACAGAAGGCATGGTATCAATGGCGAAGTACAATAATGCTCGTAAAGCTCGACAGGTGACGCGATTGGCACGCGAATGCTTAGGCGGAAATGGAATTGTCATTGATAATCATATTGCGCGTTTAATGCTCGATACAGAGGCAGCTTATACTTATGAAGGTACAAATGAGATTAACTTACTGCTTGTCGGACGCGAGTTAACAGGCATCAACGCTTTTATATAAATTTACTTTATGATACATATTATATCAAAAAGGAATTTATACGGTTTTCCTACGATGATTCTGATTGATTATCGCAAAATATAGATATGATATATCTTTTAAATAGAAGAAAGTAAGAAAAAGGGATTATCATGAAAAGATTTTGCGTTGTAATCGTGTTCGTATTGTTGTCATCCATTCAAGTGATGGCACAAGGCATTGTCGCTTACGGTGGAGCAGTAGTCAGCACATTGAGTGCCGAAGCTCCTATCGCGATTTACACATTTCAAGGGTCACAGGATGATCAAGTGACCATTCAGGCAATAGCCATCACCCCGAATCTAGACTTAGCAATCACTGTACAAAGTGGCGCGCAGATTTTAGCAAGCGCAGATAGTGACCCATTCACACAAGGGTCATCAGATGCTCGTGTGGATTTACGGTTACCAGCTACCAATGTCTATCTTGTGATTGTTTCTAGCGCAAACGGGCAAACTGGCGATTTGTTATTCAAATTATCGGGTCAACCCAGTGCTGAAAGAACCATTGTCACAGGCATCCCTGCCGATGTCCCCATCAACCCCAATGAAACCAGTTATTACAGTTTTACTGGAGCACAAGAACAAGCCACCCTCCTAAACTTGAACACAACATCACCTGACCTGCAATTTTTGGCAGTTGTTAGAGATAGTGCAGGGCAAATAATAGGGACATATTCAGGCAGTTCAGCAATCGTAAATGTCACGGGAGAAGGACCATACGAAATTGCTTTATCAGGCGTGAGTTCATCAATGTCAGGAGTCATCAATATTACTGAGGGGTCAGTTGCAACACCGACACCCCCAACAGAATCGACACCAACACCAGTCGCCCCACCACCACTAGCGACCGAAGAAGTAACCGACATAGGAAACGCTTGTGTCGCCTCCACAACAGGTGCAGTGAATGTCCGCAATGGTCCATCAACAAATAATAATGTGATCACACAAATGCAGGCTGGAGAAACTTATATTGTTGATGGGGTATCAGCCGATTGGTATCGAATTAATATCCCATCTTTAGGTTATGGTTGGGTATTTGGTCAGATTATTACACTGAGTGGCGACTGTAGCACAATCCCCATCATTGACCTCACTCTACCTACATCTGAGGTCATACCAACAGAAGCTGAAGTTGAAAATGAGGTTCCCCAAGAGCAACCGACTACAGTACCACCAACAGTAGTCCAGCAATCAACACCAACATTTACGCCATCCTACACACCGACAACAGCAGTACAACAAGCAACACCAACGTTTACACCATCCTACACGCCAACAGATGTTCCAGCACAGCTTGCACCTGAAGACGCACGATTCAACAACCCACTAAACATCGCGCTCGACAGCACCGCTAGTGTCTTAGACTTTGTATCCTATCCGAATGGCGATACCGAAGATCGAGTCCGTTGGGATATTACAGGAATGAATCAGAATTCTTCTTTATCGGGTGGTAAAGCACGGTTAGTCATTAGTGTCTCTTGCTTTGGTGAAGGCACAGAAAATATTCAATTCTTCACAGGTGGTCAAACCTACACCTGTGGTAGCACAATTGTCGATACAGAAGTGACATCAGCCAGCAAAACAGGGTCTGTTGTCATCACCGCAGTGGGTGGCTCTAGCACCTATGTTCAATGGGTACTGACAGGTACAGCCACACGTGTAAACTAGAACGCTAACACCCTATCCTGTGAAGTCTGGATAAATTCTCAACACAAATCCTTAGCTTCACAGGATGCCCTCATTTCAACCTGCACAAAAACACCTGAAAAATGTATTTTTTGACATTTTTATATGAGCGCATATTGGTTACACTCATCATAAGATAGATTGGCATCTTCGAATTAAATGATGTCAGCATGAACACTTTCTAAATATAAAATTCTAGAGATTTTAATGAGCCTAAACCCACATGTAAATGTAAAATGGGCTTAGCAGCGACAATCTATTCCAATGACATATCTACGGTTCAACGGCTAACAAAGCCCATCAAAGCAGGCGCGATTTATGTCAATTCCCCTGTACGGAGTGACCCAAACTTACCTTTGGGCGGATTTAAAGAGTCGGGATTGGGTCGTGAACATGGTCGCTCGCTGATTGACTTATATACGGAACTAAAATCAGTCGTGATTGCATACGACGAGGAGCAATAAACATGTCAAAAAAGACAGGTGGTGAGGCAGTTATTGACGCGTTAATCGCACATGGGATTCATACTCTATTTGGTTTACCGGGGGTACAAAACGACTGGTTATATAATGCACTGTATGATGCCCAAGACAAAATCAAAGTCATCCATCCACGTCATGAACAAGGTGCGGCTTATATGGCGTTGGGGTATACGATGGCGACAGGTGAACCGATGGTCTTTAGTGTTGTGCCAGGACCAGGTATTCTCAATGCGTCTGCAGCGTTAGCAACAGCATACGGTTTGAATGCGAAAGTCTTTTGTCTGACAGGGCAAATACCGAGCCACCAGATTGGCAAGGGTCAAGGCGTTCTACACGAAATACCCCATCAGCAAGAAGTCTTACGGGGTCTCACAAAGTGGACAGATACAGTTTTACATCCATCAGAGGCACGAGGGAAGATCGCAAAAGCATTTTATGAGTTAAATTCAGGTCGCCCACGCCCAGTTGCTGTCGAAGTACCAATGGATGTCCTCAAGATGAAAGCCGAAGTACATGATGAAGCCGAGCTTGAGGTATATCCAACATTTATGCCACCTGTAGACGAGGATGCCATCGCAGAAGCTGGTAAATTATTAGGTCAAGCAAAGCGTCCGATGATATTTGTGGGGGGTGGTGCGCAAGGTGTGAGCGAAGAAGTCACCCAATTAGCAGAGATGCTACAAGCCCCTGTTGTGGCTTATCGCACAGGACAAGGTGTTATCGATGGACGACATTACCTGAGTTTACATACCCCACCAGCCCATGAATACTACAAAACAACCGATGTTGTTCTCGCAATCGGCACGCATATGCGGATTCCTCTCCAACGTTGGGGAACAGATAGCAACATGACAATTATCCGTATAGATGTCGATAGTGACGCAATGCACCGCATCAAACAACCCGATTTGCCAATTGTTGCCCAATCAGAAGATGCTCTCCCCTTACTACTCGATGCAGTCGCCAAGCACAACATTAAACGCGACTCAGCAAAAGACGAAATGCTGACAATCAAAGCCAATTGGGCAAAAACAATTGCTTATCTTGAGCCACAAAATACCTACCTGCGTATTATCCGCGAAGAATTAGGCGAAGATGGAATCTTTGTTGATGAGTTGACACAAGTTGGATTTGCGGCGCGGATTAATTATCCAGTTTATAAGCCGCGTACGTTCATCAGCACAGGCTATCAAGGCACACTCGGTTATGGCTTCCCAACAGGCTTAGGTGCAAAAGTCGCAAAACCAGACACTCCTGTTGTATCAATTGCAGGTGATGGAGGGTTCATGTTTTCCGTCCAATCCTTAGCAACTGCCGTCCAGCATAAAATCGGCTTGGTGACTATTGTCTTTAACAACAATGCTTACGGCAATGTTCAAACCATGCAAATTCGTGATTACGGTGAACGCGTCATTGCAACAAATTTGGTCAATCCTGACTTCGTAAAGATGGCTGAGGCATTCGGCGCAAATGGATTCCGTGCAGAGACAGAAGATCAACTCCGTCAAGCCATACAAAAAGGCTTTGCCAGCAATTTACCGACTTTAATCGAAGTCCCTATTGGCGAAACACCCAGTGTAGACCGCTTCCGCAGTATGGGTCGTGTTCGTCCGCCAAAAGCATAGGACAAATCTTGTGGATGCTCAATATCAACCCATATGGGAACGCGCCAAACCTTATCTCAAAACACGTAGTAACGATACACATACAGAGTATTGCTATTACTTTGCAGAGCAATTATGTGAGGCACATCCAGAGGCAGACCGTGAGATTGTTCTGCTTGCCATAATATTGCACGATGTCGGTTGGAGTACCGTGCCAGAAGATAAGCAACTCCAGTCATTCGGACCGCATATGATTTATCCTGACTTACGCCGTCAGCATGAAACCGAAGGCGCAAAGATTGCAGGCGAAATTTTGCTCAGCTTGGATTATTCAGCCGATATGATAAGCAAAATCACCGACATCATTGATGGGCATGACACACGCAAAGAATCCCTATCAATTGAAGATTCGCTGGTACGTGATGCCGACAAATTATGGCGATATACACCATTCGGGCTAGAGACAGTTGGTGGATGGTTTCAATATACACAGGCTGAACAGATGCAACTCTTAAACAAGTGGCTGGAAACACGCTTTTATACCGCTGCAGGACAAAACATGGCACGCGCTTTATATGCTTATCTACAAATTTTAAATAATAAAGATTTTTCGTAAGAGTGAATATGTTTCGCTCTCTGATGGGACATTGATATGACACAAATTATTTTAAATCCTAATTCATTCATCTATCGTCATTTTGGAAGATTGGTAAATAGAGCTGATAGAGTCTTTTTTGCAGGCTTACCGGGAGTGGGCAAAAGTTTAATGCTCCAGCAACTCACGCTCATGGCGCAAGAAGCAGGTCGAACCGTCCATCTAATCCAATGGGATACAACTCGCCCCGTATTTGAAACACCTGAGTTGATGGCAAAATATCCCGAAATTGATGGGGTCACCCACCCCATGATACGCAAAGCCGTTGGGATGTGGGCGCGTCAGGGTGTTGCAGAATGGGATAGGACACATGATAAACCCGAACATATGCTAATTGGTGAAGTTCCCCTAGTCGGTAATCGCCTGATGGAACTAGCAAAACCATATGATGATGACGTTGAATCTATTCTCAGCAGTGTAAAAACACAATTTATGATTCCAGTCCCATCAAAAGCAGTCCGCGACATTATTGAAGCCAATCGTGAAAAAACAATCGTAGACCCACAACACGAAAAGGAAAGTTATGATGCTCCACCCAATGTACTCAGGGCATTATGGCACACCCTCTATCAACTCGCCATTGAATTAGAAATAATTGATGGGCAAGCTGATGAAATGTCTTATACACCTGAAATTTATAAATCAGTATATCAGCACCTGCTAAAACATCGCTATGGACAAGCACTTATGATTGATGAAGTGCTAAAACCTTCTGGTTCAGCCTACGATTTTGAAACAAAAATCTTTGAATTGAGCGCGACACCACAACAAGTTAAAGAAATTATCACACACCTAGAAACACAGTTTGACATACAGCAAATTAAAGATGATGTGGATAACTGGTACTTGGTTTAATATCTATTTTTAAATTTATGTAGGGAATGTCCCTTGTGTCATTCGGGTAAATAGTTGGAAGAAATTGAATTTTGTAGGGTTGATGCCATGTCATCAACCGCTTATGAGAGCAAACAATCACTTATCAAGTACGGTCTCAATGGAAACATCTTTATAACCCAATAAACAAATATTGAGGACAAAAATATGAAACTAGCACGCTTTGCATATAACGGACAAATACACGAAGCAGAATATCGTGATGAGCAACTCTGGGTTGGCAACGTCGTCTATGATGTAGATGATGTCATGTGGTTGCCCCCAATAGAGACTCGCGGGATTACAGCTTATGGGGTCGCATTGGGGTATGCTGACCACGCCGTCGAACTTGGTTTAGAATTACCCGACTATCCGATTATGTTTACCAAGAATCCTCACGCACTCATCGGACACAAAGCCAATGTTGTACGTCCTGATGTCGAGTATATGCACTATGAAGCCGAGTTAGTCGCAGTGATTGGTCGCCCCTGTAAAGATGTCAAAGCCGATGAAGCTCTTGCTTATGTCAAAGGTTATACCGTTGGAAATGATGTCACGGTTCGCGATTTTGTTGGCAATTATTATCGCCCACCTGTCAAAGCTAAGGGATTTGATACTTTCGGTCCGATCGGTCCTTATCTGGTGTCGCCTGATGCTATTGACCCAGCCAATGTCAACGTCCGTACTTATGTCAATGATGAACTACGCCAAGAGGGCAATACATCCCACCTACGCCATAGTGTCGCCGAGCTAATTGAATATCTGACAGAGTTCACAACCCTCTACCCAGGAGACTTGATTTGGTCAGGCACACCCGAAGGCATCTCACATGTCTATGCAGGTGATGTCATGCGCTGTGAAGTTGAAGGCATCGGCTCACTTGAAAACCCTGTTGTGGAGAAAAAATAAATCTGTAGGGGCGAATCGCTGATTCACCCGAACAAAGAAAAATAAAGTTATTTAGAGAGAAAACGCCATGAGTAAACTAGAAGACAATCGCAAAAAAGTAACAGCATATCGTGCAAAAATAGCCGAACGGGGTGTAAAAAACATCATCAACGGTGACCATCATGATACAATCAGTGGCAAGACATTTGACAATTTATCACCTCTCGATAATTCACTGATTTGCACAGTTGCAGAAGGTGATGCAGATGATATAGATAAAGCTGTCCAAGCCGCCCATTCTGCATTTCCAGCGTGGCGCGATATACCAGCTAAAAACCGCCGTGACATCTTATATCGTGTCGCAGATTTAATCGAAGAAAATGCCGAAGAACTCGCCTTATTAGAATCACTGGATACAGGTCAACCCATTCGCTTTATGAGCAAAGCAGCCATACGCGGAGCAGACAATTTCCGATTCTTCGCCGATAGATGCGAAAGTGCGCGTGACGGGCTATCACTCCCAGCAGATAATCACTTGAACTACACCTTACGGACTCCAATTGGAGCAGTCGGTGTGATTACCCCTTGGAATACACCCTTCATGCTCAGCACATGGAAGATAGCACCTGCGCTAGCGTCAGGCTGTACCGTTGTGCATAAACCTGCTGAACTCAGCCCCGTGACAGCCATGCGTTTAACCGAAATCATGTTAGAAGCAGGTGTTCCTGCTGGTGTCGTCAATGTCGTTAATGGCTACGGCGAAACCGCTGGGAAAGCCCTCACAGAGCATCCCCTAATTAAAGCCATTGCCTTTGTGGGGGAATCACAAACAGGTAGTCACATCATGGCACAAGGCGCACCCACACTCAAGCGCGTTCACTTTGAACTCGGTGGAAAGAATCCCGTTATTGTATTTGATGATGCCGATTTAGACCGCGCATTAGATGCCGTCGTTTTCATGAAATATAGCCTCAATGGTGAGCGCTGTACATCAAGCAGTCGTCTTTTTGTCCAACGCGGTGTGTATAATGAATTTATTGCAAAACTCAAAGCCCGTGTCCAGAAAATCCGTGTCGGCGACCCACTCGATCCAGCAACCGAAGTCGGTCCACTCATCCATCAGGGACACTTCGATAAGGTCAATAGTTACGTCGGCATCGGTCAAGCAGATGGCGCGACTTTAGCAGTCGGTGGTGAAACATTAACACAATTTGGCAGTGGCAATTACTTCCAACCTACCCTATTTACCGATGCAAATAATACTATGCGGATTGCTCAAGAAGAAATCTTCGGTCCATTCTTGATTGCGATTCCATTTGATACCCAAGAAGAAGCCCTACAACTGGCTAACGATGTTCAATATGGATTAACAGCTTATATATGGACACGCGATGTGACTCGTGCAATCAACATGGCACAAGATGTTGAAGCAGGCATGGTCTGGGTTAATTCACAAAATGTCCGTCATCTACCGACTCCCTTTGGTGGTATGAAATCCAGCGGTATCGGACGTGATGGTGGCGACTATAGCTTCGATTTTTATATGGAAACCAAGAATATCTCAATTGCACTTGGTGACCATCATATCCCGAAATTGGGAGAGAGTTAGGAGACACATATGCCTATTTTACATCCTGTTCCCGAACCTGCATTTAATATTATACGCCTAAGTCATATCGAGTTAGGTGTTACCGATTTAGAAAAGTCCAAGCAATTTTATGTCGAGACCCTCGGTTTAATCATCACAGAAGAAAGCAATGATCGAATTTACCTCCGCTGTCTGGAAGAACGCAATCATCACTCCTTTATTCTGCGCCAAGTGGATGAACCCCGTGTTTATGTCATGGGCTATAAAGTCGCCACTGAGGAACATCTCGACTTATTGGCAACACATCTACAAAAATTAGAGTTACCGATTTCTTGGATAGAGCCTTACGCACAAGGACGCACCCTACGCACACAAGACCCAATGGGAATGCCCCTAGAATTTTATGTATCAATGAATCAGATTGACCGTAGCCTACAACGCTATAACGAATATACAGGCGTTCAGCCGATGCGGATTGACCACTTCAACTGCTTCACACCTGATGTCCAAGCCTCCCATGATTTTTACGTCGGAGAACTCGGTTTCCGTGTCACAGAATATACCGAAACTGATGATGACCGCGAAGAACAAGATTTATGGGCTGTCTGGATGCACCGCAAAGGCAATGTCCATGATATGGCACTGACTAACGGTAAAGGACCGCGTCTACATCATGTCGCAATCTGGGTACCAACCGCCATGAACATTATTCACCTCTGTGATGTGATGGCAACAACTGGTTATCTTGAAAATATGGAGCGTGGTCCAGGGCGACACGGTATCTCAAATGCCTTCTTCTTATATGTCCGTGACCCTGATGGACACCGCATCGAGATATATACTAGCGATTACATGACAGTAGACCCCGACTTCGAGCCGATTCATTGGGACTTACGCGACCCACAACGCCAAACCCTCTGGGGACACCCTGCCCCACAATCATGGTTTGAAGAAGGGTCATTGTTCGATGGTCTAGCCGTTAAA
>CAYGTY010000064.1:0-28156 GCA_964352825.1 uncultured Anaerolineaceae bacterium | reverse complement strand
TAAAACCTTATCTATGACGCAATTCACCCTCAAAGATATGATGGTAGGTGGGTCGTGCACTATGTGAGTGAGGGTTAATAACCAGTGGTGCTATTTGAAATAGTCACCCAAATCGCTCAAAATATGGATGTTGAAAGCCATAAGGAGCGATAGGATGACTACATAAGATATTATTATCCATATATTTTGCTATGTCGATGACCGAATGAAAGATGTGTCAAAAAGATCAACAGCCAAACTCTATCCAAATGGGTTGGTTACCATCGGAATCTTATTCGCTTTAAAAGGTGGTCATTTTCGAGCATTTTATCGCTGGTTGAAGCGAGATTATGATATGTTATTTGCAGGTTTACCCGACCGGACCCGTTTACAACGCTTACTTCGAGATCATCAGCAAAAGTGTGATCGATTTCTAGAGATTCTAACTTTCTTTAGTGTTGGCGATAGCTTTCCCATTGAATTGTTGTTTCCTATTCGTGAAGGACGTATGACCCTACCCGATTAATTGGGTTCATCCGCACTTTGATGTTGTTGGCGAACTGAAAACCAATTTCTTGGGCGATTTCAAGCCGCTAATTGAGCAAAGCGAGATTGTGGTGTTTTGGATCGTGGTATCTCGTTGAGCCAATTGACCATACGTAACAGATTAATGGCTGCCGCCAGTCCCAGGTGTTGCAAATGCGTTTTGGGCATTCCTCGATAACGCGACCGTCGTGCATCAAGTGCCACCGCCAGTTGCGAAATACTGCCTTCTACACCAGCCCGAACATGACAAGCGTCTTTGAACTCCGTAGTCTGCTGCCGTTGGCGAGCTGCTTGCTGGGCTTCAAAGAGGGCTTGTGGTGCGAGGATCGTCAAAGTTCGACGTTTTTCACGATTCTGTGTACATCGATCCAGTGCCGGGCAGGCACCACAATCGCTATGACGAAACTTAATTTTCACGACTGGACGCTGTGAGCGCGTGGTCGCCAATGACCAACTCGTGCTGATATGTCCCTGCGAACAAATGGCTTGTTGCTGTCGCCAATCAATCTTGAATTGTGTGCTATTGTAGCCTGCTTGGCGTGCTTGCCAGCTATTGTCATCGGGAATAGCTCAAATGAGGTCGATTTGAGCGACTTGCTGCCCACTGACCACATGATCTATCGACATATAGCCTTGATCGACAAAATATTCCGCAGGTGGGTAGCCTTTTGCTACAAGATGTTGATGAACAATCGGTGTCACATCATGATCCGGTTCCGTGGCAGAGCGCGTTTCAACATTGATTATTAAGTTTGGTGTGTCATCATCACAGGTTTCGGTGAGATGCACCTTATAGCCAATCCAGGTTGTGTTGCGTTTGGTACTACAGCGTGCATCCAAATCATAGGGAGATGTCAGCAATTTTGCTGGCGGCGGTTGGTCTTTTTTACCCCGCAAACAGACCGTATCATCATCTTCATAGAAATGCTGGAGCCAAACCTCGCGCAAAATGTTAATCGCGGGTAAGTCGCGTAAATGGCGGTCACAATCGCCGTGGTAGATTTGTTCCAACAGATACAAACCGTCACGCCCGACCCCGACAGCCCACGCCTGGCGTTCCGTTTCTGGCTTGGGCAAGAGGTAATTGCTCGTTCTTTGACTGTATGCTTCAAACCAATCCACATTGACATGTGCTTTAAGCCACTCAGGTGCGACGACAGACAACACATTTACGGCGTGGCGCAGCGTTTCGTGGACTAACTCCAATTGATTAAGATGACGAACAGCTGTCAAAATATGGGTTGAGTCGCTGCGTTGTTTCCCATTGGCTTTGAGCCAACCGCCATCTGCAAAGTGTTGTAACATCACATCCAATAAGCGTTGAGCTGCCTCATGATCTAATAAGCGCTGTCGAAACTCGCTTAATACCGAATAGTCGAAACCTGTATCGTTGAGTGGCAAACTCAATGCATATTTCCAACTCAGACGGTCGCACACTGCCTCAGCCGCTTGCCGATCGGTAAGATTCTCAGCAAACTGCATCACGGTGACCAGTGCCAACCGCCACGGGCGAATAGCAGGTTGTCCATCTGGCGGATATAAGTCAGCAAACACATCATCGCTGTAAATTGTGCCCAACACATCACGCATTAGCAGATATTTGTGTCCCTTGGGAAAGGCTTTTCGGGCAACTTGAGCGGTTTCTGCTGGCACTGACTCGATGGTTTGGAGTGGTAGGGACATACTCTTTCCTCATTTTTGTTAGTCAACTTTTGCAGAGTATACGTCCAGCTTCAATACTTCACGAGTTCGCCAACAACATCAAAGTGCGGATGAACCATTATAACGGGGTATGGTTACTCGCTTTGCGCTTATTAACTTGAGACATCTTTTTAGCAATTAGTTTGAATCAGCTCAGCTAAAAATATTAGGAAATTGTAAGGGCTGATCTGAGTTCAGCCCTTACGGAATCTACTAGGGCAGAATACGACGGGGTAGCACGCGGTTGAAGGATTTCCAGTAGATGAATGCTTCACCATATGGCACACCACATTGCATCCCACGATAGGCACTTTGTGTTTCAATCATCCGCATAAATGGTGGATTTTCTGGCATGACAAAATCTGGCTCATAGGTATCGGGCATCATTTGGCTACGATGTTTACTGAGCATTTCTTGTTTTGTCTCAAAAAATTCACTGATGTCCACCCATTCTTCAGGAATAAAACTTAAGCCAAGCACCCCATCCATAAACGCAATTGGGAAGGGTTTGCGATAGGGTTCTAGGTCGGAGTGGGGGTAATTACGGACGCGAGATAATTGGGCTGCATCGAGTACCATCTCATGGGTATAGCGGTGGTCAGGGTGATAGTCATCTTTGGGATGTGTGATAATAATATCGGGTTTTGTACTGCGAATCACCTCAACAAATTTAGCGGTGTATTCATCGGTTGGCTTGAGTCCTCCATCAGGAATTCCCATCCACACCAATTCCGCACCAATCACATCAGCAGATGCTTGGGATTCTGCGTGGCGGATTTTAGCGATTTCGTCAGGGTCGCCTTTGGGTCGTCCGCGTCCATCAGTGGTTACACACATAAAGACATTGTCACCACGAGCGGCTGCTTTTGCGATAGTGCCACCACATTGAACTTCGATGTCGTCCCCATGTGCGCCGATTGCTAGAATATTCATTATTTGCTCCTATGCTGTAATGGATTCAACTTCATTATTAAGACGTGTATCCGCCTTTTGAAGTCGGTCTAAATAGGCTTGATGTGTTGCTTGATGCGTTTCAATTTTGCTAGCGATGCCATCTAAAACCTCGCCAGTCGCTTGTGCTGAGACACCGCCTTGCACTGTCCGAATTTTGATAAAGGCTTCAGGGTCAAGCGCATTTTTGAGTGTTTGTTCAGGCAAGTCGATTGCTTTACCGATGCGTTCCTGTGCGACTTGTTTCAGAATATCGCTGGTTAGGTCAGTCGGGGCGAGGTTATTTTGAAGTGCATAATTGACCATACCTGATACGATGCTATGTGCTTGGCGGAAGGGTAGATCTGCTTCACGAACAAGGGTATCAGCTAATTCGGTCACCGTCGTAAAACCAGAAATTGAGCGTTCTCGGAGATGCGCGACGTTCACCTGCAATGTTGCGATCACAGCGGTATAGAGTTCCATGATTTCGTGGGATGTTTCCAATCCACCAAATATCAGGGGGAAGATTTCGTCTTCGATGTCTTGCGTATCGCCAAATGGGATATTATGACATTGGAGTAAAATCCCTTGCCCATACGCTATCATACGGCTGATGCGAGCGCGGACATGTTCAAGTACAACGGGATTGCGTTTTTGGGGCATAATCGAGCTAATTTGAATAAAGCTATCATCAATGCGGATTGCTCCACTTTCTTGGGTTGCCCAAAAGAGCATGTCCTTGGTGAAGCGCGACATATTCACACCGAAGCTGTTGACGATATTGGCGACATCAGTCAAGTTATCGGATGTGGCGATGCTATCGTAACTGCTTGCCATTACCCCATCAAAACCGAGTAAATCTGCGCTCAGTTGACGGTCAATTGGAAAACCTGTCCCTGTTAATGCGGCAGCACCCAGTGGGCTTTGATTATTGGTGTCATAGCCAAAGAATAGACGTTCCATATCACGTTCTAAGAAGGATAGAACACCTGCTATATAATGTGCCATTGTACTGGGTTGAGCAGGTTGTGTATGGGTATATCCCGGCATGAGTGTATGAAGATGTTCACGCGCAAATGCCAAGAGCGTTACCCGTAAATCGAGTAGGACTTGCATCGACTTAAGCATCAATGGGCGTAGGGCGAGGCGAGTCAGGGCATACCCCAAGTCATTACGACTGCGCGCTAATTGTAAATTACCGCCAAATTCCGCACCAATCGACTGGATGATATTATTCTCCATTGCGAAGAATAAATCTTCGACACCTGATTGATAAGCCAGTCCGTCTAGTCCTTGCTCCTCTATGTCTTGGAGTGCTGTCAATAGGGCAATGGCATTGCCTTTGCTGATAATCCCACAGCGGTATAGCATGACAGCATGGGTTTTATTTGCGGCTAGCATCGGCTCATAATAATAGATTTCGGCATCTTTGAAGAAGGGTTGCAGGACATATTTTTCATATAAAGGATGCGGAAATGATTTTGCAGTGTCTGCCATGTGTTGGTTAGCCTTTCAAGCCAGTCAGCGCGATACCTTCAATGATATAGCGTTGGAAAATAATCACAATCAATAAGAGTGGTATCACGGATAAGGATGCCCCTGTCATGATGAGATGCCACGCGGATGCCGATTCCGTCGAGAAGAATTGAATCCCAACAGGTAGGGTTAGCATATCTTGACCTGATGTGATAATGAGAGGCCAGATGAAGGCATTCCAGTTACCGAGGAAATTAAATATACAGAGTGCACCAATGGCAGGTAGGCTGAGTGGAACAGCAATTCGCACAAATAAGCCAAACTCGCTGATGCCATCAATGCGGGCAGCATCTAGTAATTCATCAGGGACACCTTGCATAAATTGCCGCATCAAGAAAATACCCGAGGCGGTAATGACCCCTGGGAAGGCAATCCCCCAATAGGTATCCACCCAGCTTCCCCCGATAATCGGATTATTCGACATGATGAACCACGGTATCAGTAGCATCTCCGTCGGCACCATGAGTGAGCTAAGGAATAGAATGAAAATCGGTCGTTTACCTGGGAATTGATATTTCGCAAATACATAGCCTGCGAGTGTGTCAAAAAATGCAACACTTATCGTACTGAATACAGCCACGATAATTGAGTTCAGATACCAGCGCGGTAGATTGGTGTCGTTAACAACCGTGGCATAATTATCAAATGTTCCCTCAACAGGGAAAAAGTTAGGACGTGTAATTTCGGTTGACGGTTTTAGCGATGTTGAAATCATCCAGAAAAATGGCACAACCATCGTAAAACCGAGCAATGTGAGTACAAGATAGGAGAATGCTTTATATTGCCACCCAGAATTAGAGCGTGTTGGGGCATTATCTTTAAATATGTTTTTGGGGGTAACGGATTCCATTAGTTTCTCCTAGTCGTTACGTTGGTTTGTGATGGCAAGCTGAATGATGGTGATGCCTAGAATCAAGGCAAAGAGGGCAACAGTTAATGCCGATGCGTAGCCCATATTGAAGCTACCAAAGCCTTCTCGATAGACTTGCAACACGATTGTATTGGTCGATTTGAGTGGTCCACCATTAGGTCCTGCGAGTGCCAAAACAGGTGCAAACATCCGTAAAAATGCAATCGTCTGTAACACTAATAGGTAGACGAGGCTTGGGTTCAGCAATGGCAATGTGATGTAGCGAAAAGACTGCCAAGGTGTCGCGCCATCAACTTCTGCTGCTTCGTAATATGTTCTGGAAATTTGCTTAAGTCCAGCCAGAAAGATAATGACGGCAAACCCTAAACCCTGCCACACAACAACGGCTAGTACCGCTAATAAGGCTTGCTGGGGTGACTTGAGGAAGGGTTGCTGGGGTAGCGAAAAGGCTTGTAATATGACGTTGAAAAACCCAAATTGCGGTTGATACAACATTCGGAAGACCCAAGCAATCGCGATGGTCGATGTGACAAAGGGTAAGAAAAATAATATACGGTAAAAAGTCGCCATGAAACGAATTTCGTTAAGCATGAGTGCAACCATCAAAGCCAAACCAAGCTGTATCGGAACACCCAAAGCGACATATGAAATGGTATTACGAAAGGCCGCAAAGGTCTCTGAGCGAGGTTTGCCAAGTTCTTCGACCAGTGTCTCATAATTTTCAGTACCGACGTAAGGTTGTTCTATGGCAAGCGGATTATAGTCATGCAGACTCATTTGGAATGCAAATAAAGTGGGATAAATCCGAATATATGCAAAAAAGATAATCGGGATAGCAAGAAAAATATATGCCCACACAACTTTTCTACGGGCAAGTGTCCAAAATGGGGCGGAGGGATTCTTGCGTTTTTGTTGGATGTCGCCTGCTAGACTCATAATAGTTTCTCAATCTCTTGATATGACAATGGATTTATGGAAACTACGCCAGACATAAGTAGCTCTGACGTAGTTTGGTCTATCAGTTATTCGGTTCTGAAACAGGTCTAACGGTCTGCCCAGAATTCGTCGAGTAATTCTTGTTCTGTTGCTGCTGCTTCGCTGAGTGCTTCACAAGGATCCATGCCACCGAGGCGGACATTGTCGAATGCGTCAATGAAGACTTGGCGTTGAGCACTTTCATCAACAAAGAATGTTGCATGTGAGTATTCCAAACCAGCAGAGAATGCACCCAATACTGGGTCTGAAATGAGGTCTTCGTCGCTAGCTGCTGCAAGTTGTGCAGGCAATTCGCCAACGTTTTCTACCCATAATGTTCCAGCTTCTGGAGTGGTGATAAATTGCAGGAATTTGATTGAAGCTTCTAAACGGGCTTCATCAGCTGCTGCACGACGGGTAATACCGTGTGTCCAGTATGAACCAAATGTATGTTGTTCACCATTTGGACCAATTGGTAATTCGGTAACACCAAAGTTGAGGTCAGGGTTGTTAGCATTGATTGACCCAACGCGGAATGAACCATCAACATGTAGCGCGGATTCACCATTGATGAATGCTTCTGTTACATCAGTGAAGAGATCATTGCTACCTGTTTTGTATTCAGTTTCGAATGCGGCTAACCATTTGAATGCTTCACAGCCTTCTTCAGTATCATAGGTGACGGTACGGTTGTCGTCACTGTAAGGTGCAACACCATATTGGCGGAAGAGAACTTCGCGTAACCAGTGGTGATCTTGTGCTGCAAACCCTGGTGCGTGACCTTCTTTAACGATATTGAGGATTTCTGTCCCGTTACCGTCATATTGGGTTGTTGCAATTGCCATTTCGACAAATTCGTCGAGGGTTGTTGGTGGAACTTCTGGGTCTAGACCAGCAGCTTCAAAGAGGTCTTTATTCCAGAATAATGCGAGTGAACGAACAGCTGTAGGGATAGCGTAGTATTCACCTTCAAATTTAGCATTTGCAACCATTGGGGAGAAGGTATCAATAATGAATTCTTCTGAGAATGGATCTTCTGGTAAGGGTACGAGGTAGCCAGCATCAACAAATGCAGGAATCCAACCATAGAACAATGTAACAACATCAGGACCGACACCTGCTGGTGCAGATGCTGCGATTTCATCACGATAGTTATCGTAAGGAATATCGCTATTGTGGATAACTTTGATACCTGGGTTTTCTGCTTCGAATTGTTCAATCAACATATTCATTGCATCAACACGCGCACCAAAATTGTATTGCCAGTATTCAATTTCGATAACATCATCTTGAGCAGAAACCATACCCAAGGACATTACCAAAACAAGTAAAGCTAAAATAACAGATAACTTTGTCTTTAGCATATATAAAGCTCCTTTAATGTGTAATATTTAAAAGGTTTGACATACAAACTGTAACGTAAATCACGTCCTTTATCAACTGATGATGGCGGACTTGTAAATATTACCTAATTAACTTGAGATTTGGTTTAGATAATATCCTCAAGTAGATTTACCAAAGTCTTATATACAATTGACATTAATTAGATTGATGTAATTCAATCTTGAATAATTTGGCGGCATTTGCCCCAAAAATTTGTTGAACTTGGTCATCAGTCATATTTAAGTCATAGCAATCGCGCAATTGGTCGCGTAAATACGGCTCAGCAAACCCACGCGGGAAGTAGCTCGAATCTGTCCCAAAGATGATACGTTCTGTTCCAATAGTCTCCATATATTTACGGAATAGCTTCTTTGTAGACCAGTCGCCATCGACCCAGCGCACCCATTGGTTCGAGCCAGATGTATCAATTGAGACATTTGGGCAAGCCCAGCATAATTGCAAGGTTTCGCGTATCCATGCACACCCAAAATGTGGAACAACAAAATTCACATCAGGGAAGTCGCGCGCAACATTATGTAACTTAAGCGGATTGATATTCTCGTGCCATGCGATACCGCCACCACCACCTTGAATCCCAAAGTGAATCAAAACAGGAATATCCAGTTCGGCACACATATCCCAGACAGGGTAGGCTTCTTCATCTTCAATCGGGCGATCAATCATCGGCGCGAGTAGTTTATAACCTTTAAATCCATGTTCAGTCACGGCTCGTTTGAGTTCTTCGGCGGCATTTTCTCCAAATGGGTGGTGATGAGCAAAACCAATAAATTTATCAGGATTGCGCTTGATAACTGCACCGAGGTTATCATTACCACCACCTGTCACAAAACCAACAGCCCGTAATCCATATTTTTCAATTTCTTGCGCCCAAAGGTCAGCTTGGGTTTCGTCATCAGCACGGTCTTGATTGGGTGGGTCGAATCCCCACATTTTGCGCCAATGCACACTATAACCAGCGGCTTTTTCACGCATGATTTGAGCGCGTTTTTCACCACGGCGTTCGACATACTTTGCACGAATATCTGTTCCCATATCCTTAAACCACGGTTTGGCGGTGGGGAAATGGGTATGAAAGTCTATCACTTCAAGGTTTTGATACATAGGTCACCTATCGTTTGAATATTTTTATCAAGGTATAGTTTACACTGCTTCGCCGACAGTATCAAACTTTCTGTAGATTATATTGCGTCGATGACATCTTGGATTTGGCGAATGTGATTTTCGCAGTGATTGGAATAAATATCGAGCAATTTATCTAATGAATACACTGTGCCAGATTTCAGACTTGTGCCAGATTTTGACCAGTCATCAACATTATTAAGCATATCTGACCAACGCCGATGAAGTCCTTCCAAACCAACAAGTGAGGGTTCGAGGTTACTACCTTTGCCATCAGGTAATTCAGCAGCTGCATCTTGGTCGGGCCAGCTTAAACCTGCATTTTCTTCGGTTATGACACGTTTGCATAATTGATAGGCATTGACATGAGCATCAAAAAGGTGATGCACATTTTGGGCAACTGTCCATTCTCCTTCGATATACGCATGGGTGAGTTGTTCTGGTGATAGACCAACCATTTGTTGACGTAGGCGCGGCACAAAATCACGGATGATTTGAATTTTATCTGCTGTTTGCATGGTGGGATTCTCCTTAAGAATAAACATTTCCCTATCATACAACAATAGTATAGATAGTTTGTAATGCTCATCGAATGCTTGTATTTATTAGGATGGAAACTGTAGATAAGCGGATATGTTAAGGTTAGAATTTGGTTTCTGTTATATCATACAGGATATATGTAAACAGAAAGGGTTGTGATGGCAAAGGTAACAATTGTAGGGGGTGGGCTAGCGGGTATGGTGACGGCTCTCCGCTTGTTAGAACTCAATGCTGGTATTGAAGTTGAAATATATGAAGGCAGTGACCGCTTAGGGGGTAAAGCTGGGGCAAACCTGATTGATGTTGATGGTCAGCCTGTTCGCGCCGATCACGGGTATCATATCTTCCCGACATGGTATGCTAACGCATGGCAGTTAATCGACCAATTGGGCATTCGCGGTAATTACATCCCATTTGATGAGACTTACGCGATTAACAAAGGGGATTGGCCGAAGATGATTTTGACCAAAAGCCCAACCTCGCTGGGTGCAGTCATTTACGATATCTTCAATGGGACGATGCCACCTTTAGAGATGTTTTTATTTATGTACTTGAATTTAGATTTAATGTCGCAGAATATCGCTTATGATAGTGAGCTTGATGAATTCAGCGTCAATGGGTTTTTGCATTCGCGTTTTTATGGAACAGAGGAGATGGCAGAGGTCTTCCGTACTACGCTATTACAGACAATTTCGACACCTCCATTTTTGTTATCTGCAAAGACGCTACAACAAGCGACCTTATTCTTCTCAGCACATCCTAGCCCATCTGTGAGTGTCTTGAATACCTCATTGCAACAGGGGTTCATTGATCCGATTGCTGACCGCTTGCAAGAATTAGGCTGTATAGTTCATCTGCATCACACATTAAAAACAGTCACAACAGAGGGTGATAAGGCTTCACAATTGGGATTTGAGACAAGCTCAGGTGAGCCAGTCACAGTGGGTGTTGACCGTGTTGTTATGGCGATACCCCCACTCGATTTAGCAACGGTGCTAGATGATAACCTGAATATTTATAATGTTGCGCCAAGCTTGTATGACACAAAATATCTGGGTGCACGTCCGATGGCGGCATTGAATATCTATTGCAATACAATCATTCCGAATTTACCTGAACAACATGTTTTATTATCTGGTTCGACCTATGGTTTGACCTTTATTGATATTACGAAGGTGTGGACTGACCTCAAGGGCGGAAACACGGTTCTGAATGTAATTGCATCGGATTATATTACCCTAGAAAACTTATCAGAAGAACAAGCTACAGCAGCTATTCTCAAAGATTTACGCGATTATGTTCCTATTCTGACCGATGATGTGATTGAGCAAACCTATTTACAGCCCCATCTAGAGCAACCGCTATTCATGAATTATACAGGGTCATGGGAGCATCGTCCTGAATCCAATGTGCCTATTGGTCTGAGTAATATGTTCTTGGCAGGTACATTCTGTCGCACACAAGCCAACCTCGCGACAATGGAAGGTGCGATTGAGTCGGGTAATATTTGCGCCAATGGGGTTCGCGAAAATCTCGGTATTGCTGGGGACATCCCCATACCACAGATTACGTATTTCCCACGCTGGCTGATTTTGATTATGCGCGCGGTTATGTTTCCCTTTGTATTGATTGCTTGGGTATTAGTCGAAATTTTATATCGCCGATAAGGGAGTGATAATGCACGCAAATAGTGTTGATGATGTAATCCGTTATTTTGAGTTGCTCTTAGAAGAAGCCTATGAGCAGGAATCGCGCTTTGGTTATTTTGCCGCGCTCTATCTGAAAGTGACAAAGTTAGTCAAAGAAAAGATTGAAGAGGGTGATTATTTTGAGGACAATGAACGCTTAGAACGCCTTGATGTCATATTTGCCAATCGTTATTTAGACGCAATCACAGCCTATAAAAAAGGCAAGCCGATTACGCAAGCATGGCAATTGGCATTTGATGCTTGTGCAGATAATCACTTAACCGTTGTTCAAGTTTTATTATTGTCTTGTGATGCCCACATTGGTCTAGATTTGCCGGTTGCTGTTGCAGAAATTGCTGAGGGCGACATTACAGATTCTCTGCATCATGATTTTCTACAACTGAACCCTTTGTTATCCAGTCTAGTCCCCAAAGTCAGTGAAGATATTGACCATATTTCGCCTTTAATTGGATTTGTAAATCGCTACTTCTCATTTTTCAACAACGGGATTATTGACTTCTCGATGGACATCGCTCGTGATAAAGCGTGGTCAAATGCAGTATGGCTGGCTGGTTTGAAAGGCGATGAACTCCAAAAGGGTATTCAAGAATTGGATACCAGTGTGACAAATTTCGGTCAGACTATTTACAATCCGGGGTGTTTGTTCTCGCCTGTATTGTGGTTGATTCACCTCTTTGAAAATAAAGATGTTCGCACCGTGATTCGGGAACTTGAAGATTAGAACTATCCATCTAAAGCATTAGGGAGAGACATATGCAAAAGATAGCTGTACTCGGTGGCGGGATGTCTGCAATGTCCGCCGTCTTTGAAATTACAGAACAACCCAATTGGCAAGACAATTATGATATTACAGTCTATCAACTTGGCTGGCGGATTGGGGGGAAGGGGGCAAGTGGGCGTAACGCAAAATACCATGAACGCATTGAGGAACATGGCTTACATCTGTGGTTTGGGTTTTATGAGAATTCATTTAATTTGATGCAACGGGCTTATAGAGCGATGACCCCACCACCCAATGGTGCATTCCAAACATGGCAAGATGCCTTTAAACCCCTAAATCAAACTATTCTCGAAGATTATAACGATGCGCGCTGGCATAATTGGTTAATCGACTTGCCGACTAATGGTCTTGTGCCTGGGGAAGCCGATAGTGAACCGAAAACGCCTTATGATTACATCGCCGAGATTATGAGTTTGTTGCATCGTTTTTTCGGTGGACATGATACAACCGTTGATGCGTCACAACCCAAAGGGTGTTTGGGGCAATTGTTGGGGCTGGAATCAAAAGTAATGGCCTCAGTTGAAGCCAACTTGCTTTATGACATGCACAAACATATTAAACAAGAATCTGCGGAAACTTTTCAAAAAGAATCCGAGCATCATAATAGCTTGTTGGATATGATGTCACGCTTCCTCAATTGGTTGAAGAGCTTGATTGAGTCAGCGGTTCAACATAGCACAATTTTGAATCGCCTCTTTCAAATTGCAGACTTTGGTTTTGCAGTCATTCGTGGGATGTTGGCGGATGATGTGATTGTTGAAGGCTTTGATGTCATTAACGGTTATGAATTTAGTGATTGGTTGGTGAGTCATGGTATGTCAGAATCCACGCGTGGGTCTGTGGTTGTCCGTGCCGCCTATGATTTTGTCTTTAGCTTCCCTAATGGCGACCCAACTCAGCGCAATGTAGCAGCAGGTGTTCTGTTACGAGGGGGGATGCGGTCTGTATTTGATACACGCGGGTCTGTGATTTGGAAGATGCAAGCAGGTATGGGTGATACTGTGTTTACGCCTTTCTATCAGGTACTTAAAGAGCGAGGCGTAAAGTTTAAGTTTTTCCGACGTGTCAAAAATTTAGCATTGTCAGAAGATAAAAGCTCCATAGCTCAAATTCAGATGGCGCGACAAGTTGACATCAAAGAGGAAGACTATCACCCTTTACGACCTGTTACGGGTGAGGATGGTAAAGTCATTGATTGTTGGCCGAGTGAACCCTTATATCAACAAATTGACGATGCACAAGCCGCAAAACTCCAAGCTGAAGATATTGATTTGGAGAATTTTTATACAGGCTGGCAGGATGTCGGTGAAGAAACCTTAGTCGCTGGGACAGATTTTGATAAAGTGATTTTTGGGATTCCGATTGCAGCAGTTCAGCACCTATGTAAAGAGTTGATAGCGGCATCTCCTAAATGGCAGGCGATGGTTGATAACTTAGTGACTGCACAAACGCAAGCCATGCAATTATGGTGCAAGCCAACAACACGCGAAATGGGATGGACAATATCTGACAATCCAATTGTGAATACTTATGTTGAGCCAATCAATACGTGGGCGGATATGACCCACTTATTGGTGCGTGAAACATGGTCAAGTGCTAACCGCCCACAGAATGTCAGTTACTTCGGTGGTGTGATGTTAGAAAATGATGATTTACCGCGCGACACATCCTTCAAACAAAACATGGACGAAATTGCAAAGAATAATATGCTGATGTTTTTGCAGGACAATTTCGGTTTCCTTGTCCCTGATGCCGCCAGTGTCGATAATCCAATGGGGCTAGATTGGGGCACCTTGTTTACAGAGCGCGACCTTAGCCATGTTTTGCGCTTTGATGACCAATATTGGCGGGCGAATGTCTCTCCGTCAGAACGCTATACTTTAGCAACAGCAGGTAGTGTTCAATATCGCATCAAGGCTGATGACACTGGATTTGATAATTTGGTGATTACAGGGGATTGGATTGATAATGGGTTTAATACCCCTGGGTGTATCGAATCTTGTGCAATTTCTGGACTACAAGCCTGTCGAGCAATCACGGGGATGCCCAAATATATCTATGGTGAGAGTGATTTCCCGCCGATTCGTGAGGAATAGCTTAGATTCATAGCGATACCGCATAAACACGTTATAATAGGCGTACTAAATAGTCAAACTATTTATGGTGTGTAGGGATAAACAATTTTGATTTGAATATTTCGTACTCTTGGGGGGATTGATTCTCCTCAACGAGTTACTATTCGCAGACAGCAGTTACATTACTCCATTGTATGATTTTCGTTTATCACTAAAACAAACTTATATTTAGAGCAAATCCAAAGATGTGATGATATGACACTAGAGTTTACAACTTTAAATCAACGCTACGAAATTTTAGAGGAATTAGGACGTGGGGGAATGGGTGCGGTCTATCGCGCTCAGGACAGGCTCACAAATGATCGAATTGCCTTGAAACGTATGCTTGTTCGCCCTGAACAATTGGAATTTAATTCCAAGTCAGGCAATATCGAATTTCGTATTTCATTGATTCAAGAGTTTAGGACTCTAGCCACCTTACGGCATCCAAATATCATTAGTGTTTTGGATTATGGCTTTGATGAGCATGGTCAACCCTTCTTCACAATGGATTACTTAGACGAAGCAGAGACAATCGTCCAATATGCCTATACATTATTGATGACAGATAAAATTAATCTCATTATCCAGATGTTCCAAGCTTTGGAATACCTTCATCGCCGTGGTGTATTCCATCGTGACTTAAAACCTGATAATGTGCTGGTGCATAATGGGCAGGTGCGTGTACTCGATTTTGGTCTGGCTTTAGCCCAAGAAGATGCAAAACCTGTGGATGATGAAGACCCAATTGTGGGAACATTGGCTTATATCTCACCTGAGTTGTTATTTGGTAATCCAGCAACGATTCAATCCGATTTATACTCCGCAGGGATGGTCGCTTACGAGATATTATCAGGGGAATACCCTTATGAGACAAAAACGGTTAGCATTTTATTGAATCAGATTATGAAAGAAATGCCAGACATCGCACAATTGGATGTTAGCCCATTGGTACAGATTGCATTAAATCAATTACTTGCAAAAGAAACAGATATTCGACCCGACTATGCGTCACAGGTGATTTCTTTATTGAATGAAGCAATTGATAAACCTGATGTCGCCGAAGATGAAATAACCCGAGAAAGCTTTTTGCAAGCAGCGCGTTTAGTGGGGCGAGATCAAGAAATTGAACAGCTGAATAATGCTATTGAATTGACACTCAAAGAGCATCAAGGAAGTGTTTGGCTGATTGGTGGCGAGAGTGGTGTGGGTAAATCGCGCTTGATTGATGAGGTGCGGACACTGGCACTGGTTGATGGTTTGCGGGTCGTTCGCGGACAAGCGGCGACAGGTGGCGGACGCTCTTATGCTGTATGGCGTGATGTCATCCGCGAACTGGCTTTATATGCTGAGGACTTACCTATTTTGTCAGCGCAGGTGTTGAAGTCTATTGTGCCTGATATTGCAACCCTACGAAATCAGGATATTCAAGATGCACCCGAAGTCGAAGCACAAGCAATTTTGGAACGCCTATTAACCATCATCACAGATTTGATTAAAACCATTCATAAGCCAACTTGTATTATCCTCGAAGATTTACATTGGGCAAAAGATGAAAGCCTTGTTTTATTAGAGCGTGTAAATAGCTTAGTTGCTGACTTACCCATTGTTGTTTTAGGTACATTCCGTGATGATGAAGGTGTGGACATTGAAACACGTTTCACATCCGCCAATATGCTCAAGCTCACACGCCTATCGCTCGATGATACTGTTGAATTGGCAGAATCGATGATCGGACAAGAAATTCAAGATACACAACTCAGCGATTATTTACAAACCCAGACAGAAGGGAATGTTTTTTTCCTGATTGAGATTGTGCGTGAATTAGCACAGGGTGCAGGGGCATTACATGATATTCTTAATGCGACATTGCCAGCAAATCTCTTATCCAAAGGTATCCAGAGTCTTGTAGAAACACGCCTCCAGCGCATACCTGATGCTTATCGCGCCTTATTAGAAGTTGCCTCGATTATTGGACGTGAGATTCAACGCGATTTATTAGCTGTCACAGCGCCCTATGCAGATTTAGATAATTGGTTGCTCACTTGTTCTAACGCTGGTGTCTTAGATGTCATGGAAGATAAGTGGCGTTTTCGTCATGACAAATTTCGTGAATCGATTTTAGCTGGGATTGATAATGCCCAACGTGTGAACCTTCATCAAAAAATTGCACAAGCTCTAGAAGCGGTTCGTCCTGATAATGTGCAAGAACTCGCGTATCACTGGGAAGAGGCTGGTAATCTCGTAAAAGAGGGATACTTTAAACAGATTGCTGGTCAAGAAGCCTTGAACGATGGCGCATATCAGACGGCGATTACACTATTAAAACGTGCCTTAGAGATTCAAGTGAACCAAAATGTTGATACACAAGAACTTGCACAAATTCACTTTCATCTTGCGACAGCCTATAATGCCATCGGACAACCTGATAACGTTGTATACCATTCGCATGAATTATTAGGTTTGATGGGGCATCCTGTTCCACAATCGGATGGAAAGTTGTTTGCAAGTGGGATGTGGAATATGACAAAACGCTGGGTCGGCGGTGTCCCATCTGCTGGGAATAATGCGCCATCCTCACCGAATATACCAGCAACTTATCACCTACTTGCTAATGTGCATCTGACGAATGGTGACCAAGCAGGGTCAATTTATAGTTTGATGCAATGTATGAAAGTAGCATCACAAGAGCAACCCACCTCAGAATTTGTGTGGGCATTGGGTGGGTATGGAAGTGCAATGGGTATTGCATTCCAACGGCATAAATTAGCAATTGAATATCTATCCAAAGCGCGTGAAGTTGCAGAAGTATTAGGCAATCCTGAAGCAATGGGGAATGCGTATTTTGCCGAAGGATTTTATGCAAGTTCGCGTGGGAATTGGGACATTAGTGAAGAAAATTTAAAAATGGCATATGAGATGTTTTCTCAAGTGGGGGATTACCGACAACTTGACCAATGCCGTCTGCAATTGGCAGTGAATACATTCCAACGTGGCGATATTGATATAAGTCTTGATATATGGAATGAATTACGGCAATCTGCCGAACAACGGCAAGACAATCAGTTGACGCAATGGGCAATTATTGGCATTGCTTACATCATGTTCTTCTATAAAGATATTACCACAGCAATTGATTATTTAGCGGAAGTATCAGCTTATCCCGATAATGAAATGGATAGCCTCAGTTTATTCTTGCAAGCGCAATTAAATGGTGCAATTCAACTGGCATTGGGCAACTTACAACCTGCTCAAGATTATCTTGATTCGGCTTTGGCACAAGCGCAAGAATTAACAACCCTCGGCGCAAATTCACATTTATGGTTGATGGCAGATAGTTATGTCAAACTGATACAAGCGGTTGATATAAATGATAAGCCGAAACTGCTTGAAAAACTCGAACAGGCTCTCAAACGACATAAAGCTTTTGCACGACAATATCCATTAGCACAACCGACACAGTATCTTTATCAGGGATATTATGAGATGTTACGTGGTAATTCACAACGAGCGATGGCAAGCTGGCAGGCAGCTTTGGAAAGTCTGAAGACTTATGAATCGCCTCATATGGCTGGTCTGATTCATCAAGCACTCGCTGATTACCATACCGACGAAAGTCAAAGATTCATTCATCAAACTGAAGCAGATGCAATCCATGAGAAACTAAAACTTTCATGAAACCCTATTTAAGTAGGTGGTCGAAAGTCATTAAGATAAATCAACGGCTGAGACAGGTCATCAGCCCTACGAAACCCTGTAGGGACAACGGCTTGCCTTGTCCGCCAATCAAGATATACAATCGGAAAAATCTAAATACAAATGACCACTTACTTAACTTGCCACAATTGAGTCGAGTTCTTTTTGTGGTTCGGGTGCATAATCAGGCAGAATATCTTCTGCATTACGGATAACTGGGAGGATATAACCACATAAGCCCCCAATTGCTCCTAATGAACCTGTAATCACAAACATCAGTCCCATACCAGCCCCTGCTCCGACACCGACCCAATCCCCAAATATAGGTGCAAGTAGACCATCCGCCATCATGGACGGTTCGAAGACATGATCTGCCAGTGGACCAACCAGTAAAATCCCAAGTGGCGCAGTAATCTGTGCAATCAAACGACGGACTGCAAACACCCGACCTTGTAAATCGGGTTGCACTTTTGTCTGCCATAATGCCTGATTCGACCCATTAATGAAGGGTACAAAGAACATTAGCATAAATGCACCGATGCTCCATACCACGATACCTTGACCCAATCCGAGAATTGCTTGACCGAATATGGCACTTAGGAACATACCCACAAATATGCCGTTTACGCGTCGCTTGGGTCCGCCCCAGACACTCATAATGATGCCACCGACAAGACCACCAACCCCTAACATCGACTGGACTGTCGCGAGTGCAACCTCATCACTTGCTGTCCGTGCGAGAATCATAACGGGTAATAAGGTCAAGGAGATAAAGGCAAAGAGGTTGGTCAGAAAGAATATCAATTGTATGCCGAGGAGTGATGGACGCGCCCAGATATAACGGAATCCAAAAAGCGATTCTTGTACCAATGAGCCACGCGCCTTGCTACCCATATCCGATTCTTCGGGTTCGGGGATATGAACAAATATCAGCGTTGCCATTGCAATCAAAAATGTGATGACATCGACAATTAGCACACCACCAATACCCAGTGCAACCAAGACGATTGTTGCAATCACAGGGGCGATAATCGTTGAGCCAGATTCTGATATCGAGCGCATCCCGCTAGCCCGCCCATAGTGTTCTTTTTTCAGCATCATCGTAATTGCAGCGGAAAAGGCTGGGAATTGAAAGGACTCAAACGTGCTTGCAAATGCACCTGCCACATATAAATGCCAGATTTCGAGTTGTCCAGATGTGAATAATATCAATATCGCAATTGTCGATATACCTGCCGCGAGGTCGGACATGATCATAATCACTTTTCTGTTCCAGCGGTCAACCAGTGCGCCTGCAATCGGGCTGAATAGAATTGTCGGGGCGAAGGAGAATAAAGCCACTAATGCCAAGGCTGTTGCTGAACCTGTAAGCTCATATGCCCAAATGGTTAAAGCAAAACGTGACATTGCTGTACCTATCAGTGATGCAGTCTGCCCGAACCACATGACCGTAAATCCCTTAAATCCCGAAAACTCAATCATTTGATGTCCTCTATTATATAATCTTATATTCTCACATATATGAGAATACAGAATCATTATGGCATAATTTGAACAATGGTCAAGGGTATACTGCATAATTAGAATATCTGATATTCGTCAAATTATTTGGTAATCTGGCTGGATTGCATTACAATTACAGTGCTTAACAAGAATAATGTTAGGTTTGATTTTTTAATTAAGTAGTAGTGGAGATTTTTCATGAAAAGTCGTTTTCGCTTTTTATCGCTCGCAACACTATTGTTGTTAGTCACAGCAGTAGGCATTCTGCCAGCAGTGGGGCAGGCAGAGTTATTATCATTCACCGCAGAAGATTGTGAATATGGGGGTAACTTCAAGTCCATCGAAGCAATTGATGAACTTACCGTCGAAGTCACATTGTGTAATGTCGATATTGCATTTATCTATAATATGGCAAGCGCAGGTTTATCCATTTATCCTAGTGAATATTTAGAAGCAACAGGTGGTACTGGTGATTTGCTGAGTGCACCAATCGGTACAGGTCCATTGAAACTGGAAGCATGGGATACAGGTAACGAAATTGTATTCAGTCGCTTTGACGAATACTGGGGCGAACCTTCAGTAGAAGAAACAGTAATCCTTCGTTGGAACTCTGAATCTGCTGCACGCGCAACCGAATTACGCGCTGGCACAATCGACGGTATGAAGTTTGCAACTCCTGATGATATTCCTGTATTTGAAGCAGACCCTAACTTCACGGTTATAAACCTTCCTGCGTTGACAGGTGTTTACCTCGGTATCAGCAACTACTTCGCACCATTTGATGATATTCGTGTACGTCAAGCACTTGCGATGTCCGTCAATCGTCAACGCATTATTGATAACTTCTTCCCAGTAGGCTCACAATTGTCACCAGACTTTGTTCCTCCTGTTCTCTTCGGACACATTGATGATATTGGTGTTCCAGAATATGATCCAGAAGGTGCAATCGCACTTTTGGAAGAAGCATCAGCAGACTTAGGTTTTGACCTACCCCTCAGCACATTGACTGATACTCGTACAGGTGAAGAACGCGCACTCACATTGACATACCGTGATGTTGTCCGTAGTTACCTTCCTAACCCCGGTATCATCGCAACCGACTTCCAAGCTCAATTGGCAGAAACAGGTTTTGCGGTTGATGTTCAAGTCGTTGAATCAGGTACATTTATTGAATCCTCCCTCAGTGGTAATGAACCTCTCCACTTGCTGGGTTGGGGTGCAGATTATCCTGACGCGTTCAACTTCTTATCCTGCTGTTTGATGGAAAACCAACCCCAATTTGGTACACCTTATCCAGCAGTTTATGAACCACTCGTCGCATCATCACAAACAGTTGATTTAGATGAACGTATGGCACTCTTCACACAAGTTGCTGAAGGTATCCGTGATAATATTCCTTATGTTCCATTTGGTCATGGTGCGGCATCTGATGTCTGGCAAGCGCGTATGCTTAACATAACCCCCGGTGTATTAGACGGAACTGAAGAATTCGCAACATTTGAAGACCCTGACGACGATAACATCATCTTCATGCAAAATGCAGAACCGATTACATTGTTCTGTAATGACACCTTCGATGGTGAATCCTTCCGTGCGTGTCACCAAACAAACGAATCCTTATTGGACTTCGCAATTGGTGGTACAGACGTTGAACCCGGTTTGGCTGAAAGTTGGGAAGTATCAGAAGACGGTACTGTCTGGACATTCAAACTCCGTGAAGGCGTAACATTCCACGATGGTTCAGCACTTGATGCTAACGATGTTGTTGTTACATGGCAATTGAGTGGCGATTGCGCTAGCCCATTACATGTTGGTAGTGGTGAAGGTTTCGCATTGTGGATTCAATACTTCGGTCAATTTGTGAATGCTGACGCTTGCGAAGGTTAATCACAAATCGTAATTTGCAATAAATAAAAACAAAAAGTGTCAGATGAAAATGTCTGGCACTTTTTATTTGTTTTGTATAGGTATTTGGAATATTCTTTTTGGCTGAGGCAGGTCATTAGTCCTACGAAACTTCAACATATGTAATCTAAGGGCGTTGCTATGTATGCTCCCGCGTTTGAACACACAGATTCACCTTACATATTTTCGATAATTTTGATGGTGGTTAATTCCGATTTAGGCGTGGGTCAAGCGCATCACGCATACCGTCTCCTAAGAGATTAAAGCCCAAAACTGTAATCATAATTGCGATACCGGGGAAGAAGACCAGATGTGGTGATGTGAACACATAATTGCGTGATTCACTCAAGATTTGTCCCCATTCTGGTGTCGGTGGTTGTGCACCCAAACCTAAGAAAGACAAAGCAGCTGCATCTAGAACGGCTGTCCCGATACCCAGTGTGGCTTGTACGATAATCGGTGTAATCGAATTAGGCAAAATGTGGTTTAGGACAATGCGAACTGGATTTGCGCCCATCGCTTTTTCAGCTAGAATAAATTCCTGCTCTTTAATAGACAAAACACTCGCCCTCGATACCCTCGCATACTGCGGTATGAAGGTAATCGTAATCCCCAGCAAGGCATTTAACAAACCCGGTCCTAGAATTGTGATAATTGAAATCGCTAATAACAGAGAGGGAAATGCAAGAATCACATCCATAAAGCGCATAATCACATTATCGACCACACCTCCAGCATATCCTGCAATCACACCTAACATTGTTCCTGCAAATACAGATAAACTGACGGTCACGACACCCACAAATAGCGAGGTTCGTGTTCCAAAGATAACACGGCTATAAAGATCACGGGCATTAAGGTCTAAGCCCATGAGATGTTGCGCTTCTTCACATCCTAAAATAGGTATACAGGGGGCTTTGCCTGGGAGTCTGCCTGTTTCACCCGGTAAACCAATCATAGATAAAATGGGGTCATGAGTGGAGAGAATCGGTGCGGCAACTGCAATAAATACTAATGCTCCAATGATTGCAATACCGATAATCGCTGAAGGATTGCGCCATATATTTTTAAACGCCTCCACCCATAAACTGGATGACTGGCGTGGGCGTTCTGTTTCTAGTGTTTTTGGTAATTTGCTTGGTGTCATACTTAAGACCTTCTTGGTTTAATTATAGCGAATACGTGGGTCTAAGTACCCATACATGATGTCAACAATCATATTGATGATGACAAACCCTGCGGCGACAATCACAGTGAAGCCTTGCACCAGCGTATAATCACGCGATGTGATACTATCTACCAATGTCCGCCCAATGCCCGATAGACCAAAAATAGTCTCTGTCAAAACAGCACCACTAATCACTAAACCAAAGTTTAAGCCGATGATAGTGGCAACAGGTAACATCGCATTTTTAAGGGCATGACGACCCACCACACTCCGCTCTCTTAAGCCTTTGGCACGCGCTGTCCGCACATAATCTTGCCCCAACACTTCAAGAACACTGGAACGGGTCATACGGGCGATGATTGCCAGTGGAATCGTTCCAACTGCTACTGCTGGCAAAATCATATGGCGAATGGCATCCCAAAATAAATCGACATTGGCTGTTAGGACAGCGTTGAGGGTGTTAATGCGCGAGAAGAAAATGAGAATACCTGATACAGGATCACCTTCGGCAACGAGTCCCCATACATAATAAAAGGGGTCTGGGCTTGCCCCTGGGGTAAGGCGACCTGATGGGGGTAGGGCAAAGATCGTATCCTTTAGTATTACGCCAAAGAGATATGCGAGCATCAATCCCAACCAAAATACAGGCATCGAGACCCCGATATTCGCACCAATCATCGTTCCTACATCTACCGCAGATTTATGTCTATAAGCACTGAGTACGCCTAGTGGCACACCAACCGAAATCGCGAACATCAGCGCAAATGTGCCAAGCTCAACAGTGGTCGGCAGTCTTTCGACCAATAGCTCTATAACAGGTCGCTTAAAACGTAAAGATTCACCTAAATCTCCTTGAGAGAAGTTCCGCACATAAATCATAAACTGTACTGGAATCGGCTCATTCAAACCATTGCGCTGGAAGAAAGATTCACAGATTTGGTCAGTTGCCCGTTCACCCAATACTGCACGGCAAGGGTCACCGGGAATAGCCCGTGCTAACCCAAATGTGACAACCATGATGCCGATTAAGACTGGGATAGAGAAAATCAAACGTCTAATAATAAATTGAACCATATATCATGCCCCTAATCAGGCTTTAAATAGAATTTGTAGTAAAGTTAACTGACAAGATTATACCGTCTCTTTATGTAGCTTAACACACAAGCATGTTATCGCCACATAACCAATATTTTATTCATTATTTAATTTTGACAGATAATGTAAGCTTTTATACACATCAACTAAATCACTGTAAATAAAAAATCCCAATTCACTACACAGGGCAATAAATCAGGATTCTTTAGATTATCTATGCGTTAGTGAGGTTTATTCAGCTGGCGTTTCTGTAATAACATTTTCGCTGAGTTCACGATCTAGCAGATAAAGCCCAGGGGAAAAGTCACCAATAAGTGTCAGTTTTTGGATGAGCTCGTCAACAATTTCTTCTTCTTCAACTTGTTCATCAACAAACCATTGCAAGAAGCTATCTGTCGCATAATCACCTTCTTCACGGGCAATTTTGACCAAGTTGTGAATGGCTTTGGTCACTTTTTGTTCGTGTTCTAGCGCAGATTCAATGGCTTCGACTGGTTTTTCCCATTGGTGCGGTGGGGCTGAGAGTGCACCAAGCTGAACCCGTCCCCGACGACTATGGATATAATCATAAATTTTCATGGCATGAGTCATTTCTTCTTCTGCGTGATGGAACATCCAACTCGCAAAGCCTTTGAGTGATTTGTCCTCAAAGTAAGCAGACATAGACAGATAGGTATAATATGCCTGCATCTCCATATTAATTTGTTTATTGAGACCCTCTAACATTTTTTCAGATAACATCGTGAACATCCTTTTTTAGTTGATATTTGATTACTGATTTCATTTTTTATAAGTTTTGCTTGATTTTAATCTTAGCATATCAGGATTAGACAGAAATTAGCTTGAGTCTAAACTGTATACAATATAGACTGGCGCATAAAGTTTAATCTTACGAGGCATTTAGGCAATCTGATATGAATAACTTGACTTGGAGCGCGCTCCAACTTGTAGACTTTAATTGACATGAAAAAACAACGAACTGTAGACCAAACTGCAAAAGAAACAGGTATGAGTGCGGATACACTCCGATATTATGAGCGTATTGGGCTGATTACAGATGTGGCTCGCGCGAAAAATGGGCATCGTCGTTATAGTGAGGCTGATATTGTATGGATATTATTCCTCAAGCAACTACGTGCAACAGGTATGCCGATTGCTCAGATGAAAGTGTTTGCAGAGTTACGGCGGGGTGGTGACCGTACCGTGACTGAACGGCGTGAGATGTTACAAGCCTATCGCCAGAATCTCGTATCACAGGTTGACCTCATTATGAATTTCATGTCACTTATTGATCTTAAAATCGCTCGCCATAAACAGCACGAGCAGATGATGATAGGAGACATAGAACATGAGCCAGAAGCAAACGAATTGGATTGAAGATATACAATCAGTAAATTTAGCTTTCAAATCGCGTGTCGATAAAGATAAGCTACCCGTTGCCCGTGAAAAAGGAACAGCCGTCATTACCTGTATGGATCCGCGTGTTAACCTAGAAGCTATTGGTATTCCGTCTTTTTCGGAAAAGGGTGAGGGATATTCATCAATACGCATTATACGAACATTGGGTGCAATGGCAGATTATCGTTCATTGATTGTTGGAATTTATCTGGCAGGTATCCGCGAGGTTATGATTATGATGCACACGGACTGCGGATGCTGTCTTGCTAACTCGAAAATTGATGTCATCATGAATAATATGCAATCACAGTTATCTGAACAATCTTTTTATGCCTTTAAAGCAGAAATAGGCGAACCCTTTGAAGCAAATCTTCGTAGATACCTCAAAACCTTTGATAATCCTCATGATGCTGTTGTCGCAGAAATTGACCGCATCCGAGATTTAAACTTTATACCTGATGACTTGATTTTGCATGGGGTCGTGTATGAACTGAGCTCAGGCAACATTAATATTGTCGTCAATGGTTATACGACTCCATAAATACCTTATCGTATGGGTTGCTTGCCAAATATCATCGACATAAACGGATAATTCAACTAGACTTTCTATGAGGATTCTCTTGATCTTGAGTCTCCTCATTTGAGTAAGAACAATACGTTTGTTGACACTAGTTGAGAATGATATTTGATGAATAATGCAAAACAATCGGTATGGAAAGCTGTAGAAGGCTTTCATGCTACACAGTATATGTTGATTATGGTTGTATCGATGGCAATCACGGTCATCTTTACCCGTGTATATCTAGAAGTGACGGGCTATCCACAGCTTGGGAATGATACTTTCCATATTGCTCATGCACTGTGGGGTGGATTATTGCAAGCTGTCGCCGCGATACTGATGTTGGTTTATCTCAATCGTTGGGTATTCATGTTATCAGCCTCTTTAGCAGGGATAGGTACTGGGCTTTTTGTTGATGAAATCGGCAAATTTATCACGCAGACCAATGATTATTTTTTCCCACTCGCCGCCCCTTTAATATATGTCACCGTGATTCTAATGGTCATGCTCTATTTATACATCCATCAAGATGATGATCATGATGCGCGCGGGAATATGTATCTTGTGTTAGATAATCTAAAGCCTCTGCTCGATCAACATATGAACCGTCATGATTATGAGGTGTTACAGGAACAGCTTCAAGACCTCGCGACTCAAACAGAGCGAAGCGATATTGCGGATATTGCTCAGGCATTGATTCAAGCATTGCCAGCAGATTCGAGTCTGTTACCTGTGCCGAATCCGAATCCAATCGACAGAATAATTGATAGGCTCAAGCAGATTGAAGCGATAAATTTTAGCCAGTCTATTATTCGCCGTTTGATGATGTTGTTTTTTGCGATATCAGGGGCGAGTTCATTAGGTTTAGTCGGTTTATTAGTGTCGATATTGACCAATCCAACCAATCTGGAATCCTTCATTATCGACATCATCATTCAAAACGACTCCGTGATAAATAGCCCAGATAGCTTGAACTGGTATTTGGCGTTTATTATCGTGACCACTGTTGTGGGTTTTTTGTATCTGATTACTTTTGTTTTGCTTGTTAAACAGCGTGACCAAACCGCAAGCCAAGTCGCGATAGTGGCTCTGGTGATTGCTTTAACAGTTGGTAATACGATGTCTTTCTACTTTAATCAATTCTCGGTGATGCTGACATCGGTTGGTTTATTTGGTTTGTTGCTGATAGTCATACGCTATCGGGGGCGGTTTTTGCAGGATTTAGAATTGGAGTAAACAGTAGATGGGGCAATCAATATCCCCACCCATAGTCGTTTTAACATTATTCCATTACCGCTTTAAGCGCAGTAATTGCTTCTTCTTCAGCATCATGAACCATGATGACATGTCGGTAGATTTCGTCGCGGAGGTCACTGATTTCAGCTTCGGTCATCGGGAAGTCGGTTTCAGCTTCTTGTTTGAGCGCAGATAGCTTTTCCTCACAGTCGTGCATCATGTCGATACCCTCATTGCCTTTTTCGACAAAATATTCATATTTCATGTCGATGTACTCACGAGCCTTCTGCAACATTGGAATGTCTTCAGGCAATAAAGCACAAAGCAACCCATCCCATTTGTCACCTGCTAGCCGATAGCGAATCGCGACATTCTCTAATTCAGGTTTTCCTAGCACCTTTGCGACTTCATCAAGAAAATCTGCATAGACATCCCGTTCCGCTTTCATGGTTTTGCCAAATGCAGGGCTGAGGAAGGTGTAGGAACTGATGAGAACCGACAATAGTGGACGACCTGTCGTATATTCTCTTGCCCAACTGCCTTTTGTGGTTTTCTGGAGCATATTCGCCCAATTCTGTAAGCCACTCAGCCCGAAATTCTTGGATGACCCCCGCGGTGGTTTCTCGGTCATGAGTTGGATGCAGTCTTGAATCCCTTGTCTGACAGCGGATTGCAGTTGAGCATCATCGGGATGTTCGAGCAAGAGTAGGCGATGTTTATCTTTCTTGATACGACCACGGGCTGTATCGAGTTGTTCGGTTGTTACAGTCAAAGGTACAAAACTGCGGTCAGAGATATAGGCTAAACCTGCATCGGTATCATAACCAAAGATAACCACAGGGAATGCACCCCACATCCCTTCATCGTATGCCATCGCATTGTAGGGGAGTGACCACATATCAGGATAGGCAAGCGGTGCGAGTCCATCTTCGAGTGCTTTAATCAGGTTTGCACGTCCTTTATCTGGACTTGTGGTTTGAACAACTTCACGAGCAATGCCCATACGCTCAAAAATTTTGTCCATTGGCTCAAAAGTATTGCGAGTCAGCAGATTGACCTGTGGATCATAACCATCATAATGAAACGTAAAGTAACCAAAGGTGATTCCGCCACTGATACCGAGTAACATCGCTTCAGTATAGGGTTCGCCTGTGTGGGGTGCTTTAACGCCTTGATAATCGAGTGCATTGCGGATGGAAGCAGTATCCCAATACCGCCCGTCAAATTGTGTGAAGTTTGGTAAAATAGTCATGTGTTTTTGCTTTCTAATCTGCCTGTCAATTACTCATAGTGTAGTGGGGTGGGTGAGGCATTTTAGAAATTAGCGATATAGTTGAGCATGGTCACTCATCTCCTACTCATTTTTTATTGAGTGGAAATCTACATAA
>CAYGTY010000063.1:18487-28232 GCA_964352825.1 uncultured Anaerolineaceae bacterium | reverse complement strand
GGACATCAATGCTTGGTTGGACTATGTCAATGCAACCGGAGTGGGAAAAAAACATCTATGATGCAAACGAGATAAGACGATCAAATGGAATAGCTGATAGATAGTATCAATTCAGCTTTCAGTAGAGTGGTGGAATTAAAGTGGTGTACATCTAAACGTACACCACTTTTTGATTAGTTCTTTTCTTTACAAATGATTTGATGAACGCGAGCAATTGAAATCTGATAATCTGAGGCGATTTCTGCGAGTGTATCACCATCTTGATAACGTTGTAGGATAATTTGGTTTTGACTTACTTTTTCTTGTTTAAGATAGCTTACAGGTGCAGAATGCACACTTTGCTTGGGGGATAAAATATTCAATAGCGCATGAACACTGGCTTTTAGTGAGGGTAATCGTATGTCCCGTAAGCCCGTAGATACACTCTTGAAAAAGCCACCTCAAAAACCTGTTTCTAAATTCAGATGACCAAAAGCAGAACGCAATAAACAGATCATAAAACTCTACAATCAAGGTGTTACATTGGCAGATTTGTCATGTGATTATGATATTTCAATTGCACGAGTCCATCAGATCATTAAACGGTGGGGTAGTTCCGACTAAAGGAACTTTTCATTTAGGCGTATCATCATCTGTAGATACGCCTAAAATTAACTTGATTTACTGTCGTTTGAATTCACTTGCCCCATAAACATTCTTGCCCACACCACCCATCACAATCACAATTGTGTCAGGTGTCATGCCCTGAATCATTTGGTAAGCAACGACAATCGCCATGATGAGTATCCAATGTCGAGAATGTCTATTTTAGGGATGATATATCGACTTCGTTTTTCAGATACAGTTATATTGTCTTGTTACATAGTCATCTTGTAAGAAGTTTCATCTCATTAGCATAAATAGAATCAAATCCGAACTCTATTAAATTAGGTAGATTGCCAGTCACTAGCAGACTCATTTGATGAATCATAACCACATTCTGAACATTGCAGAACAAAAAATGGATAGGTTTCCTGAGTTGGAGGATAGGCTATTGCAGATAATTGACCACAACTAGGACATAGGGTTAGTTCTCGCTTACTATCGTTAGGAAGATCGCCATAGCTGTGACGATCAAAAAAATCGTGGATTCTGTCTTGTACAGTAAGAACATGAAAATTGCGTAAGGCAAACCATGTCAAAATGGACAGTAGGATACCAAACCCACTAATGGCAAATCCTACAAGCGAAACTGTGCTATAAGGTTCATATTCTAGGCGGACACGATGTTGACCTTTGGGCAAATTGAGGGCAATCAAATGTTGATGATTTTCGATTGAGATTGGCTGATTGTCGAGGTAAGCACGCCATCGTGGGAAATAGGTCTGACTTAATATGACATAGTCATCATTTTCGAGATCATAATCGAATGTGAGTGTATGATCATCGTATATTCGATTACTTATCGACAAAGAGGGTAAGGTTAATTCCTGATAGACATCGCGATTGTTTAGGATTAGATCTACGATATGTTTTGATAGTTCCTGATTGTTCTGTAAATCGAGCCAGTAGAAAAGGTTGAATCCGACGAACCATACTTGTCCTTCGCCAACATTTTTGTAACCGAGTAAGGGATAGCTTTGCCCATCATATTTGATGTTTAGCATGACATTATCTAAATCAAAATAGGTATTCCCAACCCATTGTTCTATATCTGAAGGGATTGTAAATTCACTGGGCAGGTCGGCAATTGTTCCACTGATAGGACTGGATTGGCTTAGACTATATGAGAATGTTTGTACATCAAATATTTCAAAGCCTGCGTTATAAGGTGGTTGTAAATTACTTAAATCCATGATGAGTGTCCCGCCTTCTTCGACCCAGGGCTGGAGCAGTACTTCTATTTGATTAGGGGATTTGATCCGATTGATGCCAATTGTGTCAAATCTGGTCAAATAATTAGGATCATACTCTGCTAATTCTGGACTGAATCCTTCACTTGCGAATGGAAAGGCGAACATCCATACCGATGGATTATCACCGATGACAAGCATCTGATTCTTTGGCAAGATCTGTGCAAATGATGAAGGTTCAAATCGCTCCCATAACTTAAATCCGCCGTTAGTGGCAATCACGTCGTAAATACCGTTCAGTGAGTCAATTTCTGTATTATTTTCTGTAATAATGTAGTCTGTATTCCAAAGAGACAGTAAAGCAGGCAAGTAATCAAGCGAGCGTTCCATAGCGCGCCCTAAGCGTCGAATACCTTCGTGTTGTGGAGTGTTTTCTAATGCCCAACCTGTTGCACTGTCTCGCCCAGCTGTCAAACTTGTGAGATATACCTGTGCCGACGAGGGCGACGGATTGATCAAGGGTACACTTCTGCCCTGATATGGACGTGATGCGCTTATCTCCGCGAGATTTACCAAATCCGGTGCCGGTGGACGCATATGAACAATGCGCCACACAGGATAGAAATCGACCCAGAGTACGATAATTGCCCCAATGATGAGCCAGCGTCTATCAATATGTAAACTCGGTGTCGATGCGATCATGAGGGGGAGTATAATCGCTGTTATGTTGAGGAAACGTTCTGGCAAAATAAGTTGGCGTAAGGGCAAAAATAGATAGAGTCCGCCTTTTTCACCAAATGCTAGTAATACACTCAGGCTAGCAACGATTACGATAGCCTTCTGATGCTGTTTACCAAAACGAAGACTATACAAGACACAAAAGACAATTAGCATAATTCCGATGGTAGTTGCTTCTATATTGTCTTGGGCGGGAATGATGGCTGACCAATCAACAGTAAATGAGTCTATTTTGTCTGGTAAATAGGGGACATTACTTAATTCTATTTTGCTGTAGGCAGGCAAAATATAGAAACTCGCTACCAAGCCACCAAAGATCAATGCAAGTAGCGCGAAAAAAGACCGTCGAATTGGAATATATTCGTTCATGACGATGCGCAGGGCGACATAAACGACGAGTATGAATGCAAATATGACAGCTTGTTGGATATGTGCAAGGAGAGCGAATGCCCAAAGGAATACAAGTAGAATAAAGCTCGTCCTAACACGACCCTGTGTGAGTAGTCTTTCATGCGCCCAGACGAGATAGGGTAGCGGAAGTATCGCAAGCCCGCGCGCGAAGTTGCCTTCAACAAAAAGCGTCCGCAGTGTATAAGGGGCACTCATGACCAAGATTGCACCTATCAGTGCCGCGAATATATTTTGCCCCCAGCTGAATCCAATTGCATAAATACTTAAGCCGAGGCTGAGCAGAATAGCAAACATGAATAGACGATAGGCTTGAACAATATCGCCCGTCGCAGTTGCCGTCAAGCCAAGTATCCAATTTGTAACAGGTGGGTAATAGACACGTGTGGGATCACCCATATACCAATCAGGCATCCATGCACTACTTCGGAAGCCTTCTATGAGTCCCAATTCCTGAATACTGTCTGCCATATGTTGAGCGCGCTGAAGATGACCCCAACTATCGCTTCCCCACGGATAACCATCTTGCCCTAGTGGTGATAATATGATTAAGCATGCTATTATGATTAGAAGCGTAGCAAGGACATGAGCCAGGTAGTTGTTGTACGCAACGCCCGTAAAGTGGAACGGGGATACGTCCCATTTTCTAAATTGCGTAGGAATTGACTCTCGACTCGCCATGAAGCATCCTCAGTCAGTGTTCTTAAAATTCCGCTCATTCGTGTCCAAAACAAGAACATATTATAAAGGGGCAGTACGATAACATAACCCATATAACGACGTGCAAACACCTTTTCTGGTGGTGAACTAAAGGCATATGCAGATAATAGACGGAAAAGATTAACGACAATATAAAACAGAAACATGACGATAAAGGCATCACGGATAGTCACCCATGAATATCCAAACAATGGTAACAGGAAAATGACAAAAGACCATACAATACGTGGCATTGCCAATGTATGGTCAACCTGCATCCTTAATGGGACTGCCAATCGCCAATATAAAGATCTCTTGAGCTCGATAGTATGTCCCTTGTAGGCGGCAACAACTTCTAATGCCCCACGTTGCCATCGGACACGTTGTGAATAGAGATCAGCCCATGATAGTGTCGGAGCGAGGTGAATCTCTGTGTGGCGTAAATATGCGATTCTACCTTGGGCGAGTTGATGAATTGCCATTGTCATATCGGTATCTTCCGACACAGTACGACCTTGATATTGCCCAACTTGCTCTAAAATATTACGCTTTACAATCGCGCAAGCACCCGACATCGTAAACATGGTATCGGATACACTCTCAGCACTCCGCCCCAAATGAAAGGTGGTTAAGTATTCGATAAATTGGCAGGCTGTCAGCATCATCTCTGATCTGCTAAGGTCTTTCGGGATTGTCATACCATAATCATCGAAAAGTGGTTCATTATTTTTATCAACTTTGATAGACAAATAAGGATCGATGATCAGGTGACCACTCGCCGCTGCGATAGTTGGGTCATCAGCAAAGGCAATTACTGCATTTTCAATAGCCTTTGGTGCAAGTACAACATCTGCATCAATCGAAAACACTAAATCACCCGTACTAACCGAAATTCCCAAATTTACAGCCATTGCTTTACCGTGTTGCGAAGGATTACCTCGCTTACGTCTGACAACATTTAGCGTCCCATTAAATTGTGTCCCGCGTACTGCAAAACTTGAAGTTCGTAGCGTTTCGTTAGTTGATTGCACTCCCAGATACTTAAATACACGGTTAACGGTATTGTCGGAGGAGCCATCATCTACAATGACAATTTCAATTAGGCGATGAGGATACGATTGTGCAAGGATGCTGAGTATACAACGATCGATATTCAACTCTTCATTGTAAGCAGGGATGATTACACTGACGGTAGTATCATGAACGCCATGAGATTGTTTTGCCGAGTGGTATCGTAATGCTAGCAGGACACTCCAAATAGCGGAAAGTCCATCTGTCAAAATAGGTACAATCAGCCAAACACCCCATGTGAGAAAAAGAAGTGTTAGATTGCTCACGATTCAAGTTGTCCTTGAGCTTGTTTGCGATGGATAATGGTCAATGTAGGTTGTGTAAGCAAATACCAGTAGAGGGCAATCACGCCGACAAAATATATGACCCGCCCCACCAAATTATGTGCGATTGGAAACATTTCTCTATCGAAAAGCATCACTACGAAGATGATGATGAGTAAACGAATGAGATTCAAGATGTATGTTCCAGCAATTCCAGCAATCAGTGATAATAATCTTTGTCTGCGATTGAACTTGGGGTAGAAGGCGATTACACCAACAAAGACTGCAATTTCGATGGTGGTTGATGATTCAATGCCAATTCGCATCCCTACCCAGCCATTGCTGTCGGGTATCATCATTGTTGTTTTACTAACAACATCGATATTCATACCGATTGCGGACATGATCGCTCGGATCTGTTCTGCTTCTAGTGTCGCGAACGCAAATGGCAATTCAATAGCGACAGCAAATTGAATGATTAAGAATGCTAATCCAAAGGCACCAGTCACAAAGATGAGTAACCGATTTTTGCGACGATAGAACATAGCAAGGGCAATGATATAGATGATGAGATAAAGCAATAATATCGGCATGTTTAAATGATTCAACCCTTGACCTTATGCTCTTGATATAAGAACAATGAAATCAAGAATACGATTAGTACGGGTAATAAGATTTCGAGCGTATCTGCAGAGTAATAGGTTGTAGATGATGAAGCAAAATTGCAATTTCCAGAGTTACCAGGACTCCAACATACAGACACCGTATAATCACCTATAACAGGCGGATTATTATTTGCTGTCCATTGTCCTTGCCATGTGTCGCCGTCGTTGAGACTCGGTGTATCTAATTGTGTACTTGCCATAACATTACCGTTTGGTGCGATGATTTGAATACGAATATTACTATTGTTGACTTTTTCTGTTGCCAATACTGATACGCTTATTGATACGGTACTATTTTGACCACCACCACTGACATTAATTGATGTGATACTATTTGCAAATGTGATGTATGAAGATGTGACTAATCCAAAAATTGTAATCAACCACATAATTTTCTTCATTTATATATATACCTTACTTTCAATATGAATAACCTGATCTAAGAATATTAGAACAGATATTACTTGAAATAAATCGTAAGGTTTGGTTTGAATTAGGTTAGTCGCCTTTTTGAGATAATTTGATCAACACGAGCAATTGAGATCTTTTAACCTGAGGAAATTTCTGTGAGTGTATAGTGATGTGTTCTAAAAGTCCATAAGGACGACATTTAAACATAGTTTTAAAAAAGCCACTTTAATCATTTTAGAGTGGTTTTACTTTTTTACTACACCTCCTCAAACCCAGTCTCTAAATTCAGATTATCCAGAGCAGAACGCAATAAACAGATCATAAAACGCTACAAGAGAGGCGTTAAATTGGCAGATTTATCGTGTAACTATGATATTTCAATTGCAAGAGTCCATCAGATCATAAAACGCTGAGGTAGTTCCGACTAAAGGGACTTTTCATTTAGGCGTATCATCATCTGTGGATACGCCTTGATTGTAGCGGGAAACAAATTCCTACAAAAATATATTGAATCGGTTTAGCCCATTATAATTGTCGAAGGGCGGGTGGCTGTCAACGATGAAACAAAAACCCCTTGACTTTAGTGGTCAACAGTCTAATTACATATCTTTTGCATCGTGTGGACCTGGAACAACAATGAATTCTTCAGTGTAAATGTGGATACGTAATTCACAAAAATCATCTGCATCATCTCCAGAGACAATAGCAATTTCTGATTCAAAGCATGTTTCCATCTCTTCTAGACTATCCCACCACAATTCAGCTGTACCATCGTATAATGGTTCAATCCCATTACCATCAGGCTGCTGGTCAATTGCAACATTAACTTTGTAGCCCTTAAGCCCAGGCATCTTGGCAGACATATTAACATGATCGTTGATCCATCGGTCTTTGAATTCTTGTCGGGTTATGCCGGGTTTCCGTTTGAGTAAAGCAATAAGTTTGATCATAAAAATACCTTTAGTAAGATGAAATTAAATGTGCCTGACTGGTTAGTATACTGATAAGTGTACACTACTTTGTGATTAGCGACTCTCTTCAGATCATTAAACTCTACGGTAAAGAAGTTTAGTTTAATTTGGTGTTTAGTCGCAGAGTATGATGGTGCAGTTTCTAAAAGCCAAAGGGATGAGTTAGGTAGTGTATCGAAGTCGGTTGAAATTCAGAACGAATCATGTTAATAGGTCGTTGTTATTGATTTTTTGTTATTGGCAATTGGTAGATGATGCCAGGAAGCTCTGTAATTTACCGAAAACCAATAACGAAGTACCAAAACATGATATACAATCTGATGGCACTCATATGTGCAATTTAAAAGTTCAACCGAAACAAATACTGTATCAGGAGTTATGAGATTTGCATTATTCAATATATCAGAGTATATTAAGGTTTATTAAGATGAGTGTGAGAAAACCTAACGTTGATACCAATAATAATGGTCGTTGGTACGAATCATTATCATATTGCACGAGCTTTACAGAGGACTTTTCTAAAGCGAAAAATCCAATTATATATCCTTTCTAGTAACACAAAACCGAATACGATTAGAAAATACCTAAATGCAACCTCACAATCGATTTGGTTAGTCAGCCCAGAAACTGTTGAAAGCAAATGGTATATACAGCTTCGTAGATATTTCGACAAAAATAAGACTTTTATCTTACCAGTTATTGCTGAACCTGTTGAAAAGTGGTCAGATAATCGAAATTATATTCAACTTCAGAAGAATGCTGAAAATACTACCCAATTGATTCTTGCTGGATTAAAAATCCCGAAAATTTCTCAAACATCACAAGGAAAGTCAAATGTATCGCGTTGGGCAATTATACTCACATTAGTGATTTTTCTATTTGGCTTTCTTCTATTTGCTTTTAGCTTACAATCAAATAATACAGACGATCTTCTACCAACTTTAGTTGCAATAGACTCCTCTAATCTCAATCTTTCACACAATTTATCAACCAATCAGATGACCAATACATCCATTGCAACAGTTGAAACAATGGTGGTTTCTGCTGGAGTGACACAAGATATAACAACAGGGGCAATATCAGGAACAAGTGTGGAGGCTGAAATCACAGAGACAATTGAGCCACTTAGTGAATTTGCAGAATCAACTGAAGAGCCAACCATTGAACCTAGTCAACTATTAAGTGCAAATTTTTCAGCGAGTGTCACACGCGGTGATGCCCCCTTAACCTTAGAGTTGATAAACGAATCCACTGGAAATATTATCGGATATAGTTGGGACTACGAGACTGATGGCGTGATTGATAATTCTGATGCTGCGCCACCACCTATTACATATCACAATGCTGGAATCTACACGATTACATTAACGATTCAAGGTGAAAACGGAATAACTGTCCAAAGTCAAAATGTGATTGAAGTTTATAATAATATCGAAACAGATAAGGCAATTGTCAATAATGGTCGTACCTTTGCTAGTTTTGTCTCTTCACCCTCATCAGGCAAATTCCCACTTACGGTACAATTCATTAATCGCTCGGAAGGAACGGGCTTAACATATGAATGGGATTTTGATGGTGATTCAAAAGTTGATTTTGTTGGCGCAAGTCCGCCTTCTTATGAGTATCAGAAAGCTGGTTCATATACAGCGAAGTTAGTTACGATTGCTGATAATGGTATGAGAGATCAAGCATTTGCAAAAATATCGGTGTATACGTTTGAACCTGAAGAACCTGCCGAGGTCATTTATGATTCAGAAGCGCAAGCAGTTTTCGAAGTGTCTGTGTCTAGTGGGAAGATACCCTTGAGGGTCAATATTACAAATTTATCAGAAGGGGAGAATAACAGTTATGAGTGGGATTTTAATGGTGATGGGATTGTAGATAGTGCTGCAGAGCAACCTCCAGAACAACGTTATGCACAACCCGGTATATACCCAATTGGTTTAACTGTATATGGATTTGATCGTTTCGGGATTCCCAAAGTTAGTCGTGGTGAGATACAGATTACTGCCTTGTCACGTAACTCAGCGACTATTACACCTACACCTACTCAAGCACAGATTTACGAAACAGAATTAGAAGCTGATTTTGTTGCCAGCACAACACAAGGTGATGCTCCACTCTATGTAGAATTTCTGAACTTCTCGATTGGGAATGTCACAAGCTATCAATGGGATTTTGATGGTGATGGGAAGGTCGATAGTAGGGAATTTGAACCATCGTATACGTTTGAGAATGGTGGTATATATGATGTTTCCTTATATATCACGGATGGTCAAACGAGTAGCGAAAGTCAAATTCAAATTACCGTTAATGCTACCGCAAAAACGATAACACCTGAATTTTCATCAACATGGACATTTACACCAAGTTATACACCAACACCGACACATACCTATACTCCATTGCATACACCGACGGCAACATGGACATTTACACCAACACATACACCAACCGCACATAGTGTTATTATCTTGACTCAAACACCTAGCCATACACCATCACATACACTGACGGCAACATGGACATTTACACCAAGTTATACACCAACGCATACACCGACGGTAACGTGGACATATACATCAACTCATACACCAACACCGACATCTAGCCATACACCATCACATACACCGACGGCAACATGGACATTTACACCAAGTTATACACCAACGTCATCGCACACCCCG
>CAYGTY010000063.1:0-18387 GCA_964352825.1 uncultured Anaerolineaceae bacterium | reverse complement strand
TTAGGTTTTCGTGTTTCCTCATTAGAAGAACAAGAAATAATTCAAGAGATCTTGAAAAATAAAATTACGCCAGCATGGTTAGTTGATGCCTTGCCTGATGTCATAGGTGGAACTGGATACAATACACAGATGACTCATTTGCTAGTTGTAGATGATTTCAGTTCATCGATATCTCATGGTGTTAAAGTTAAACAGACAATAATGAATTTGATTAATGCGGTTGCTGCTGCAGAAGGTGTAACGCCAAATATTGTGGTGCACGAAGTTGATATTTCTAATGTGAAATTAGCATCTGATATTGCAACTATAATAGGTACAGCGGTTGAAGGAATTCGTGACGCTTCAGAGGGGGGAGCTCTAAATTTTGTCGTTAATATGAGCTTTGGGCTGACACCTTGCGATGACCCCGGCGGTGAGGAAGTATTTGATGCTGAAACAGGCGAAACCTTTATTACGCCAGCGTTTAGTTTTGATCAATTTAGTCAAGGCATCCCAGAAGAACGTCCATTTGAACGTGTTTCACCCGTCTTGGAATGTGTTGTAGTACATTACAAGGATGAGTCGTCGGAACGTGGGAAATCGGGTTGGAGTCCTTGGGGACATAAAAAGAAAAATATTAAGGGATATACGGCATATTTTGGTTATAATAACCCGAATCTATATCCAGTAGAAATCCCGATTGGGAAAGAGAATCGCTTCCATCCATTCCCCCAAGATCGTGGACAGCCTACTGTATTTGCACCGGGTCGTCAGCGAGCAGTCTTTGCTTTGGATTATCAATATGGTTTTGTTAAATGGAGAATAGGTCATAAGTGGGCGATGGCATGGCTTAAATCACCCATTTGCGATGATAACGAACCACCAGAAATGTCATTGGGAATAATCCGTGAAGGCTATAGCTTAACTGAATATGCGCAGGAACAATTGGGTCTCAAAGAAGAGTACGTCGATGACTACTATAAACATCTCTTTACGAAGGTACAGGAAACTGAGACAGAACCATTCAAAAATATTCAAAAATTGATGCAGATGTATTTGGAAGAGTCGGCTGCATCAACTAATTTCTCATTTGTTCCCGTTGCATCTGCTGGTAACTTTGCATACTTGCTAGGCACAGAACCCTTGAAACCTGCTGCCTATCCAGAAGTTGTAGGTGTGTCAGCAACCGTTGGAGACTTTGGACCAATTTGGCGATTATCACATTCTGGTGATATTCGTTCACCTGGTGTTAGTGTTGCTCTGGCTTTCGAAGATCCTGGAAACCCAGAAAGCCCTGTGACAGAAATTGGGTCTGGTACATCACATGCTGCTCCGTATACCTCTGTGCTATATGGTCTATGGCTGACCTACCCGAACGCCTGTGACTTTAACCCATCAGGCTTGCCACCACTTATTGACAGCGTATTGGCGAATCGTAACCAAAATGAAATCTTCACAGGTATTGAAACGCCATTGGACTGTTCTTACAACCTCCCTCCAGAATTAGTGGTGACCTCCGGCGGTACAATTGATGAAAACACATCCACTATTATGGGTACAGTATCTGACCCGAACGGTGATGCTATTGACTCTATGCAAGTAGACAATGAACGTTTTAGTATTGATTTTTATGAGATAGGCGAAGGCGAAGAAACAGAAATAAGCGGTTTGGTATGGACACTGAAAGCCTCTGATAACTTCGACCCAGATGGTTCGGAAGGACCCGAGATTGAAGAACCTGAGACAATTTTTGTCACTGCGACCGATAGTCGTGGTGCATCAACTACGATTGAAGTAACTGTTACCGTCAAAAATGTACCACCAACCGCAACATTGCTTGTGAATAGTAATTCTGAAGTGTCTGAAGTCACGATCAATGCGGGTGAATCAATCACAATGGCGTTTATTGAACAATCTGACCAGAGTGACGTAGATGAAGCTGCTGGATTCACATATCGTTTTGTGTGTGAGTATGAGTGGGAAGGGGAAGGTGAATATTATGAAGAAAGTGAATATGATCCAACCCTCAGCACCAAAACTTGTACTTATCCATATGAAGGTGAATACTGGGCTACAGCAACTATCTTTGATAAAGATGGCGGATTCCAAACTGAAGATGTGATTATTACGGTTGAGCCTGTAGCAGCAGTAGTTTGCTATGCAGACTATGTCGTGTCTTACGAACCTGGGCGGCGCAATGATGGTAAGAAAATTAATGCAAATCGCCGTAATCCAGCGAATGCACTTGGCGCACCACAGAATACTGATGAATTGAACTTTGTTTCCTTAGGTTTTCCCTATGAATCAGAATATGAAGGCGAATATCATGAGGCAAGCGAAGATGAACACGATGAAGAATATGGCCTCCTAGCAGGTTCAATTATTCTTGGCTTTAATCAACCTATTCTAAATAATAATGGTGCTGAACCTGACGTCCGTATTTGGGAGACAAGCTATGGGACACGCCCATGGAGTAAATACCCAGAGGTCGCCATTATTTATGCTTCGATTGATGGTATCACTTGGGGTGATCCTATTGGTATAACAACTGATAAAGACCAAGCCTATGATTTAGGTGAAAGTTTACCTTATGCTAACTTTATCAAATTGGTAGATGCTACTAATCCATCTAAATTTAGTGGCTCTGCTGATGGTTTTGATGTTGATGGAGTTGAAGGTTTTGATTGCGGATATATCGAAGGCTAGTTAGGATATATTTAGTATACCAAAGGCAGGTGAGCTACTAATTAGCCCACCTGTTTTTGTTTTCGAGCTCTGCGATTACTTGCGCCACTAGTCTTTGTAAAGATTCAGATTTACCCTGATCCAATAGTTGATTTAATATCTCTTCATCATATTTTTCATGTAACTGTTTGAGAACATCATCACTACGTTCGCGTGTTTCTTGATCAGTTGCTGCATGATTTAGAACTTGCCCAATCATGATGGGCGCAAGGTCATCGGACATAAATAACTGGACAATGTGTGAGAATGATTGCAAAATAATCGGTATTGCCGATGAGCCCTGTGATAGATGAAGGGCTTCCCAGAAATATGATCTCGATTGATTGATTCCACCTAGTTGAATAAGAACATCTCCTAAATGTAAGAGTGTGACACAAATTTCACCGAGGTTACCTATAGAACGAGCGATCTTGAGACTTTCTTCATAATAACCAATAGAGTCAGTTAGATTATTCTGTAAGCTAGCAACATACCCTAGATTATTGTATGTCATACCAATCAAGCGCTTATCACCAACGGCTTTAAATACACCTAGTGCATTAGTGAAATTCTGGAGACAGGTATCAAAGTCACCTGATTGTCCTGCAACGCTACCCAAATTCATTTCAAGAGTAGCGACTTCGCGAATTTGACCTGTCGAGGTGTAAATTTCTAGTGCATTGTTGAAGTTCTCTTGCGCTGTCCTGTAATCACCTTGGACAAACGCAATCATACCTAGGTTCGTCAACAAGCTTCCTCTTGCAACCACGTCTTTAATTTCTATAGCTAATGCTAAGCCTTCAGTTGCAATTTTCGAAGCAGTGCCATAGTCACCTTCTTCATAGCGAATGTCACTTAATCTATCCATTGCGTAAACCATGCCGTGCTGATTATTGTTTAACCGATGTGTGTTTAATGCTTCTTGAACAAGTTGAACCGCGTTAATAAGGTCACCTTGTCGCTTATTAATTTCAGCTTGCGCAATTAAGGCATCAGCTAGCAATGTGGTGTTGTCAGTATTCCGTAGCGCTTCCACTGTACGTTTAATGATAACCAGTGCAGCTTCATATTCGCCCAAATACTGCAATGTTTTGACCAATGATATTTCGATTGTTGCACGATCAACGATGCTGTATATAACAATTGCTGGCATGTCGATCAATTTCAGTACCCGTTCGAAAAGTTCACGAGCTTCATTTAAATTACCAATATGTAGTGCATAATCTGCAGCTATTCTTGTATATTTAAGTTCTTTTTCGTGATTTCCCGCATATCGCCAATGATGTGCCAGCACAGTTGAATGTTCTGTTTGGTCACCATATGCTGCTTCAACAGCAGTTGCGAGCTTAGTATATAATTTGTTCACTTGTGTTTGATCTACGGCATCGAGAACTGTTCTACGCATGGCATCATGTACAAATTGCCATTGTCCTGTTTCAGTTGTGTCGATTAATCTATGATTTGAGCATAAGACAAGCCAATCATCAAAAACTATATCGATATCAATATGTTCAATAATTTTTAGGTCTAATTCACGACCCGACAATGCCAAAATCTTCAGCAACTCAAATGCAGTTGATGGGAGTTTATCTAAACGGCGTTTTAAAATATTGATAATTCCGATAGATGATATTTCATTTTGAATACTCTTATTATCAATTGACCGCAATCCACCCGTTTTTTCTGCTAATTCACGTAATATCTCAATAACAAAGTAAACATTACCATCTGTCTCTCGATAAAGTAGATTGACCAACTGATCCAAGTCATCAATTTGCCCAATAATCGACTCACTTAATGCAGCTATATCATCCCGTTCAAGTCGTTTTAACTCAATGAATTGATAATCAGATAAGTTTTCTGCTAGCTCAGGTGCTTCATCGTGTCGATAGGTAGCAACTAACATAACTGATTTATCTTGAAGAATTGTTGCTAAGCGATTCAAGGTGTCAACACTGCTCAAATCCCATTGAATGTCTTCTAATATGATAAGCAGGGGAAATGAAATATCATTAAATAAGTTTAAGAGCGCAGCCTGAATTCGTTCTCGTTGTTTATCGCCATCTAAGGGTTCTGGATCGCTGAATTCTCGACCAAGCAACCGTTTAATGTCGCTAATGATGTCTTTAAGAATCCCTGCATCAATATCTGGGACGGGTACGTGAAGCGTCATCCGCCGAACAGGGTCTTTCCATAATTGATAGGGAATACTGTTATCGGATAGAGCATGTCCACGCACAGTTGTAAATCCACGGATTAGGGCCATAATCCGGAGTTCATCGACAAGCCTTGATTTACCAACACCTGTTTCACCAGCAATGAGCCAAGAACTTCCTTTGTTACTCTTCGCGTTTTCTAGTGAATCCCTTAATATCCCAAGTTCAGCTTGTCGTCCGACAAACCGAGCAGACTGCAAATAACTTTCACGGACAACAATCGATTCGTCTGAAATAGAAAGCTGGAATTTCTCATTGAGGTCATGTACAACACTTCTTGCATTTGAATATCGTTCTTCGGGTGATTTGGCTAACAGTTTCTCAACGATTATCCTCAAAGGATTAACACGATCTTTATCAGTCAAATCATCTTCAAGGATAACTGTTTCATAGCTGTCTTCTTCTATATAAGGGAGTTCATCTGAAATCTGAACAGTTTGATCGAGAGTTGTTTGTGTTTCGGCGTTTGTGATTGGTACAACATCATTAATAATAATGGTATCTAGGGCGGATAAATCTGGCTTTTCTGTGATGACTTGATGGATGAGTAAACCTATATTTTCGGCTGGAAATGGATGTTTTCCTGTCATCAATTCATGTGCCATAATGCCGACTGCATATAAATCTGATGAGGGGGATGCTGGCGATCCTTGAATAACCTCTGGTGCCATATATGCAATTGTGCCTACAATTTCAGTTTCTTGAGATTGGATGTTATCCTTATCGATTGAGAGACCAAAATCAAGCAGTTGAACCGAGTCATGATAGATAGCAACATTCCCTGGTTTAATATCACGATGAAGTAGTCCGCGTAAATGTAAATACTCCAGTGTGTTTAGAAGTTCAACGAGCAGTTTGATTTTTTCTGAAGTTGGTTTGGATATACCACCCATTACAAAATCTTCAAATTCATCAAGGTAATCCATTGTAAAGAATGGAGATCCATCATCAAGAAACCCAAAATCGAGGACGCTGATAATATTAGGATGACGGATTGAAGCTGCGGCGCGGAATTCAAGTGCTAGGGCATTGCGTTCGCGCATGGTATCAGAATCTGTGTCAGAATCAAGTTCGCTTGATGATAGCAGTTTGACTTTCTTGAGAGCTACATTGCCACTGGTTAGTCTATCGGTTGCCCGAAATACCGCTCCCATTCCACCTTCTGCCAATTTTTCGTGTAATATATAGCGATTGTTGATGAAGTTACTCATTGGAGACTTTACCATCCCGAACTATGCGCTTATAGTACCATTATAACTAGGATTATAGCATAAATTGAAAGTCAGGCAGTTTTGTAGGCGAAGTTTATTTTTAATATAAACTTTCTTTAAACCACCCCAAAGTCCTGTTGCTAAATTCAGATTATCTAAGCGTTATCCTACAATCAGGACGTTACATTGACAGAGTTTTTGTATGATTAAGACATTTCTATTGTAAGAGTCCATCAGATCATAAAACAGTGGGGTAGTTCCAACTAAAGGAACTTTTTATTTAGGTGTATCATCATCTTTATGGGCGTTTTCGTCTACGCCACTCATCACAATACCAATTGAAATTATATCAGGTGAGATACTCCGAATCACCTGATAAACAACCACTATCGCCATGATAAGCTTTACCATGTCAGGAATATCTACTTTTGGAATCGTATATTAGCTTAGTTTTTTAGATTACTTATTTATATTGTGTCCTATTAATGAATGATCCCCTCTTTGTTTCACCTTTCTTGCAATCAATAAATCATATATTTAGTTTATTTTATAGTTGTTTGTCGATTATACTCAATTATATTGTAGGAATGTTCCAATTTTCACAAATCACCACTTTGTGCAGACTGCTATAAGAGAACACGCTATCATTATGTTTTAAACGCCAATTTTATGAATAATGCACAAATAATTTATATTTAAGTTATTGTCATAGTCCAATATACCTATTGAATTCCTCATTATATACCTCGTTCTCTCAAAATATTCATTTACATTAGCTATAAGTACATTATGAATTAGTAATAATCTGCCAAAAATGGAAATTCTTTTTAGTCATTTATTACATAGTGGTGCGTAATCAATTAGCTATAGTTAATCTGTAGGGATTTTAATCAATTATTCATATTTTCACAAAAGGAGAAAAGTTTATGCCTTCACACATATTCTCTAAGAAAAAGTGGGCGTTTTCTAGTTCAATAGTGGCATTGTTTCTTGTACTGTCGATGGCTCTGACCTCGGCGCAAGATACTATTAAAGTCGGAATCCTTCATTCCCTTAGCGGTACAATGTCTATTAGTGAAGTCACCGTTCGTGATTCTACATTGCTAGCAATTGAAGAAATCAATGCAGCAGGTGGCATCATGGGTATGCAAATCGAAGCAATCGTCGAAGATGGTGCAAGCGATTGGCCTACATTTGCAGAAAAAGCAGAAAAATTATTACTAGAAGATGGCGTTGCAGTTGTATTTGGTGGGTGGACAAGTGCCAGCCGTAAAGCGATGCTCCCCGTTTTTGAAGAAAACAATGGCTTGTTGTTCTATCCTGTTCAATACGAAGGTCTGGAACAATCCCCCAATATCTTCTACACAGGCGCAACCACTAACCAACAAATCGTTCCAGCAGTTGAATACCTCCTTGAAGAAGGAAAAACAAAATTCTTCTTGCTAGGGTCTGATTATGTATTCCCACGCACAGCAAATACCGTTATCACTGCACAAGTTGGTGCGGCTGGTGTTGAAGTTGTCGGCGAAGAATATGTTCCACTCGGGGGTACAGAATTTAGCACGATCATCGCTAAAATTCGCCAAGCTGACCCTGACGTTATCTTCAATACGTTGAACGGCGATAGTAACGTTGCATTCTTCAAGCAATTCATTGATGCTGGTTACTCTGCTGAATCCCTTCCTGTGATGTCTGTTAGTGTTGCAGAAGAAGAAGTTGGCGGTATCGGTATTGAAAATATTGAAGGTCAATTTGTTGCATGGAACTACTATCAAACAGTTGAAAATGATACCAACGCAGCCTTTGTAGAAGCGTTTAAAGCTGCATATGGTGAAGATCGCGTGACAAGTGACCCAATGGAAGCTGGATACTTTGGTGTTTATCTCTGGGCAGCAGCTGTTGAAGCAGCAGGTTCAACCGATGTTGATGCAGTCAAAGCTGTAGCGGATGGCATCGCATTTGAAGCACCAGAAGGTACAGTTACAATTGATGGCGCAACACAACACACCTACAAAATTGTCCGTATTGGTCAAATCCGTGAAGATGGCTTGATTGATTCTATCTGGGAAACCGATGGTCCTGTAAAACCAGACCCATACCTATGTTCCTATGATTGGGCAGAAGCACTTCCAAAACCTGAAGAAGGTTGTCCTGAAGAAATGGAATAAACAGTCTTTTATTTTGAACGCTTTCACCAAAACGCATAGTTGGTAGCTTCGCAATTTTGGTGAAAGCTGACCTAAAAGGCTCATTTAAGAATGACATAGGTATCTACAAATTTCAATGTAGATACCTATTCTCACTACAAATTCTCACTTAAAATTTTTATTTTATTACAAGGTCATCAAAAAATTAGTTTTATCTGATTGAGCAACTACAGGAGACAGCTATGGAAAATTTCTTATTACTAGTATTTAACGGGCTAAGTATTGGCTCTATCCTGCTACTGGTGGCTATTGGCTTGGCTTTTTCCTTCGGGCTGATGAAGGTTATCAATATGGCACATGGCGAATTCATCCTGATTGGCGCGTACACAACTTATTTTTTCCAAGAATTTCTTGCTCCAGCTGTGTTAGGTGATGGGGGGGCAAAAAGTGGCATATTCTTTATGTTATCGATTGTTGCCGCGTTTTTTGTAACTGGATTCTTTGGGTATCTGCTTGAACGCTTTGTGATTCGCTTATTATATGGTCGTCCTCTGGATACGCTCTTAGCAACTTGGGGTGTCGGCTTGATGATTCAGCAAATTGTTCGTAGTTATGATGCCCGTAATGTTCCTGTAACTGCTCCATCATGGCTAAGTGGCGCGCTACAAGTATCTGATGGATTGTATCTTCCTTATAAGCGACTCTTCATCATTGTCTTGGTGATTGTCTGTTTGGTAGCTGTCTATTTATACCTCAACCGTACCTCATATGGACGGCGGACCCGTGCTGTGATGCAAAACCGTGAAATTGCATCGTCTTTGGGTGTTCATACGCGGCGTATTGATGGGTTGACATTTGCATTGGGGGCTGGATTAGCAGGCATTGCAGGCGCGGCGTTGACACTCCTTGGACAAATTGGTCCACAGTTGGGTACAGGCTATATTGTTGATTCGTTTATGGTCGTTGTACTGGGTGGAGTGGGTAGCATACCAGGAACAATCCTCGCGGCATTTTCGATCGGTACATTTAGTTCATTTCTCGAATTTTATTCAACCGCGACACTCGGCAAAGTTTTTGTATTTGTCTTGATTATCTTTTTCTTGCAACTACGTCCGCAAGGTATGATCGCAGTTCGTGGTCGTAGTAATTAAACATGGAAGGTGAAAATATAGCATGTCAATCTTGACGCAACATAAAGATAGTCGCCTACATTGGGCTGGTTTCATAGTCGCCGCCATTGTTTTTATCTTGGTTTTACCTAATGTTTTGTCCATTTTTCAACTCAATATTCTCGGTAAGTTTTTGACTTTTGCGATAATCGCCGTAGGTCTTGATCTCATTTGGGGTTACACGGGGATGCTGAGTTTAGGACAAGGGTTGTTCTTTGGATTGGGGGCATATTGCTTCGGTATGTATCTTAATTTAGAGGCTGCTGGGGATAAGTTACCTGATTTTATGTCCCTTTATGGCGTATTTGAACTTCCTGCATTCTGGGAACCCTTTCGTTCACCTGTGATTGCAATTGCGCTCGCAATCTTATTTCCAGCATTTATTGCTTCCTTGGTGGGCTATATGTTATTCCGTAGTCGGATTCAAGGCGTTTATTTCGCTATTGTCACCCAAGCCTTAACTGCTATTGTGGCGTTGCTGCTTGTCGGACAACAAAAGCTCATTAATGGTACAAATGGTCTGACGGAAATGAAGACTGTTTTTGGCATGTCACTCGCAGAGGACAGTACCAAAGTTGCGCTCTATTTAGCAACCGTGATTACTCTCGGTCTCGTTTATCTAGGTGGACGTTGGTTAGTTCATTCACGGTTTGGGCGATTGCTAATTGCTGTGCGCGAAGATGAAGAACGCCTTAGATTCGCTGGATACAATCCTGTGTTTATAAAAACATTGATTTTTACCATTTCAGCGGGACTTGCAGGCTTAGCAGGTGCGCTATTTATCCCGCAAGTCGGAATCATCAGCCCTGCCCAACTTGACATACAATCCTCAATTGAAATTGTGATTTGGGTGGCAGTAGGGGGGCGTGGTACATTAATCGGTGCGATCTTCGGTGCGGTCTTGGTTAATTTTGGTAAAAGTACAATTAGTTCAGAATATCCCGACATCTGGCAATTTATTATGGGAGCATTGTTTATCGGTGTTGTGATGTATTTCCCTAAAGGACTTGTCGGAACAATTCAAGCTTGGGTTAAGCCATCGCAAGATTCATCGGATCATTCATCCTCTTCGCCCATACCTACAAATAAACCTGAATCTGCTCTAGGAAACTGATATGAAAAAGAAAAAAAGTGTAGAGAGAATTCTGGATGTGCAACAGCTCACAGTGAGTTTCGATAATTTTAAGGTATTGGATAATCTTGATTTCTATATCAACCACGGCGAATTACGCTTTTTAATTGGTCCTAATGGTGCAGGAAAAACGACCTTACTTGATATTATTACCAGTAAAACCAAACCATCGAGTGGTAAAGTGATATTTAATGAAGATATTGATATTACGCACTGGCAGGAACATAAACTTGTACGACATGGCATCGCACGTAAGTTTCAGACACCCTCTATTTTCCCAGGTATGACAGTCTACGAGAATTTGGAAGTAGCCGTTGGGTTTAATCTATCCAAGTTAAAGTTATTTCAAGCAATCTCAGCCGAAGAACGCGACCATATCGATGATGTATTGGAGACAATTGGCTTGGCTGATCTTCGATATCGAGATGCAAATATCTTGTCGCATGGGCAAAAACAGTGGCTGGAGATTGGTATGTTATTGATGCAAAGACCGAAGTTGCTGTTATTGGATGAACCTGTGGCGGGTATGTCGCGTGCTGAACGCGATCGTACTGGCGAATTGTTGCAGTCAATCAGTAGCACTCAAGCCATCCTAGTTGTTGAACATGATATGTTGTTTGTCCGTCAATTTGCCTCAATCGTGACGGTGTTACATCAAGGCAAGTTATTGCGCGAAGGCAAAGTAGAAGACATTCAAAATGATTCTGAAGTGATCGAAGTCTATCTCGGACGCGGACACAAAGAAACAGCATAGGAGAATAATCATGCTTACGGTATCAAATCTGAGCGTATTTTATGGACAAAGCCAAATACTCAACGATGTGTCTCTCAAAGTTCCAACAGGCGAGGCGGTCTGTGTGATGGGACGCAATGGGGTCGGAAAAACGACACTTATTAAATCGATTATGGGGTTGCTCCCTGCCAAGATGGGACAGATTATTTATGATGATGTTGATATTACAAACAAAGCACCGCATGAACGCGCTCAAAGTGGAATTGGGTATGTGCCGCAGGGACGCGGAATCTTCCCATATTTGACGGTCTTTGAGAATTTGATGATCGGATTTGAAGCTGTTCCCGGTATCAGTCAAGCTGACATGGACAGCGCTATTGATGAGGTTTATGGGATATTCCCCGTTCTCAAAGATATGCGAGGTCGTCAAGCTGGTGCGCTCAGTGGTGGGCAAAAACAGCAGTTGGCGATTGGTCGAACACTTGTCCGTAAACCGACGCTTGTTTTGTTAGATGAACCAACTGAAGGGATACAGCCGAATATCGTAGAACAGATTGAGGAAGTCATTCATGATTTACGGGTAAATCGTGGAATCTCTGTGTTATTGATCGAGCAATTTTTAGATTTTGCATTAGGTGTCGCTGATTATTGTTATGTACTCGATAATGGTTTAATTGTATCCGAAGGCAACGCCGATGCACTGAGTCAGGATGTTATCAGTGAGTTCTTATCTGTCTAATATAGATACTCCCCAAAAAGGTCTTGTGAAGCAGCAACAAACACCCGTTGGTCGTGATGGGCAATTACGACTGCGTTTTGAGTATCACAACAACAAAACAGCAATGGTCGAAAGTTACTTCCGCACCCCTTTACAGGTCATGCAAGCAATCCCAGATAAAGCAGCCTGTTTAGGGGCATATCTGCTAAGTCCGACAGGTGGCGTGGTACAACACGATCGCTATGACATTCAAATCATACTCGAAGCCAATACCCATGCCCTTGTGACTACAGTTGCTGCTACAAAAGTATATCGAATGCCAGATGGTAAAGCGGTTCAACATATCACGATTGATGTCGGCGAAAATGCGATTCTTGAATTTGTCCCAGATGCGCTGATCTTGTTTAAAGATGCGGATTTTGAGCAAATCGTAACCATCAAATTACAAAAGGGCGCGTTGTGTATGTTTCAAGATTCGGTGATGGGTGGACGGGTTGCTCATCATGATGAATTTCTGCAATTTCGACGGTTGCGTAACCGTTTAGAGGTTCAAGATACAGATGGATTGATTGCTTATGATGCAATGAATTTTTCACCAACTCGTAACGATCTGAGTCGGCTTGGTATATTGGATGGTTATACCTGCTGGGGAAGTGCTTATATCATTGGTGATTTGTCGCGTTTTCAATATGATAATGCAACCTTCTGTGAAATGGTCAATGAAACGAATATCAATAACGCTCATTCCTCTATATCAGAATTACATCGTTCAGGCTTTTCGTATCGTATTTTAGCCAATCGCTTAGAATCGCTTGAACAAGCCTTTGAAAAATTGCGTTCCAATTTTCGTCACGCCCTTAATATACCTTATTCTTCCTTACGTAAATAAAGGACAATTTTATGAAATTAACACCTCGTGAAAAAGACAAATTAATGATTTATATGGCAGGTATCGTCGCCCGTGACCGTAGAGAACGCGGTCTTAAATTAAATTATCCCGAAGCGGTTGCCTTGATTACCTCGGCTGTATTAGAGGGTATCCGTGAAGGTAAATCTGTGGCGGAACTCATGAATTTTGGGACAACCATCTTATCGGCGGATGATGTGATGGACGGTATCCCCGAAATGATTCCAGAAATTCAAGTTGAAGGCACATTTCCCGATGGTACAAAGCTAGTTACCATCCACCAACCGATACGCCAATCTAGCACGATTACACCGGGTGAAATTATGGTTGGAGAAGATGATATTATTGCCAATGAAGGTCGCGCTACAGTGGAATTGACTGTCACCAACACAGGCGATAGACCGATCCAAGTTGGCTCACATTTTCATTTCTATGAGGTTAATCCTGCTCTCGAATTTGACCGCGACGCAGCCTATGGAATGCGCTTGAATATCCCATCAAGCCTGACAATACGCTTTGAACCGGGGGATATTAAAACGGTCACACTCACAGAATTAAAAGGTACACGCGAAGTCTACGGACTCAATAACAAAGTTGATGGCGCACTGGATAAGGAAAAATAATGTCTTTAAATATTTCACGTCAAAAATATGCTGATTTATATGGACCGACAGTTGGTGATCGGGTTAGACTAGCGGATACAGAATTAATTATCGAAGTCGAAAAAGATTACACGACCTATGGTGAAGAGTCTAAATTTGGTGGTGGGAAAACGCTTCGGGACGGCATGGGACAGGCATCAGGCACAACACGCGAAGAAGGTGCACTTGATCTCGTCCTCACAAATGCCTTGATTGTTGATCATTGGGGCATCGTCAAAGCGGATATTGGTATTAAGGATGGTAAGATTGTCGGTATTGGTAAAGCTGGAAACCCCGGAATTATGGCAGGTGTAGATGATAATATGATCGTTGGGGCATCAACCGAAGTGATTGCTGCCGAAAAAATGATTGTGACTGCTGGCGGTATTGATTCACATATCCACTTTATTTGCCCACAACAGATCGAAGAGGCTCTCTCATCAGGTATCACAACTATGCTTGGCGGTGGGACAGGTCCTGCAACAGGTACAAATGCGACAACCTGTACACCAGGGCGTTGGAATATCTTCCGTATGTTGGAATCATCCGAAGAATTCTCGATGAATTTAGGCTATCTCGGCAAAGGGAATTCGTCTTTACCTGCATCGCTCAATGACCAAGTCGAAGCAGGTGCAATCGGGCTAAAGTTACATGAAGATTGGGGAACGACCCCCGCTGCGATAGATACCTGTTTGAGTGTCGCCGAAGCCTATGATGTACAGGTTGCGATTCATACCGATACCCTCAATGAAGCAGGTTATGTCGATGATTCGATTGCTGCATTCAAAGGGCGGACAATTCACACCTATCACACTGAAGGGGCTGGAGGTGGACATGCGCCTGACATCATTAAAGTATGTGGACAAGCCAATGTACTCCCCTCGTCAACTAACCCAACTCGACCTTTTACCGTCAATACGATTGACGAACACCTCGATATGTTGATGGTGTGCCATCACCTTAGCCCATCAATCCCCGAAGACCTTGCCTTTGCTGAATCACGCATCCGTCCCGAAACCATCGCCGCAGAAGATATTCTTCACGACATGGGTGCATTTAGTATGATGGCATCCGATTCTCAGGCAATGGGGCGTGTCGGTGAGGTCATTATGCGGACATGGCAAACAGCTCATAAGATGAAAGTTCAGTTTGGAAGTTTATCCGAAGACCCATCACGCCATGATAATTTCCGTGTCAAACGCTATATTGCAAAATATACAATTAACCCAGCGATTACGCACGGCATCAGCAACTATGTGGGTTCAGTTGAAGTCGGCAAAGTAGCAGACCTTGTACTGTGGCATCCTGCATTTTTTGGTGTGAAACCTGCCATTATCCTCAAAGGCGGATTTATCTCATATGCCGAAATGGGTGATCCTAACGCTTCGATTCCGACACCACAACCTGTGCATGGGCGGACGATGTTTGGCGGATATGGTCGCGCAAAACAAACCACATCAATTACCTTCATGTCACAAGCTGGAATCGATGCTGATATTGGAAACTTACTGTCGCTCAATTCTCAAATTCTGCCTGTATCATCGTGCCGTAATCTGACAAAAGCCGATATGGTACATAATGATTATTTGCCTGATATTCAAGTTGACCCTGAAACGTATGAAGTGCGTGTCGATGGTGAACATATCACTTGTGAACCTGCTGAATCCTTGCCGATGGCACAACGTTACTTTTTATTCTAAGGCTATACGATGCATCTTACACCCCAACAATTGCTTGTTTTGACCCAGTTGACCGACTCAATGTTTCCGTCAGGGGGATTTGTCCATTCCGAAGGGTTAGAATCTTATGTTCAAGCTGGAGAAGTCGTACAGATTGAGCACCTCGAAAATTTGCTTACCACTCGTTTATTATACGATTGGGCAAATCAAGACTTTATTGCTCTGCACTCTGCCATGTTTGCCTATCATGAAGGTGACATAGGGTTGATTCAGCAGATTGATGATCGTCTGACTGCCATGAAAATCGTAAAAGAAACTCGCCTATCGAGTAGTCGCGTGGGTCGCCAAACCTTGAGAACCATGTTGATGTTGATGGGTGAACCGTTTTTGCAGGAATATCAGATGAAAATTCAATCTAAGACGATGTTGGGTCATCAGGCAATTGTGTTTGGCTTAGTCACGGCGGCTGTTGATATTGACATTGAACCTGCTCTAACAGCATATGCTTATAATTTGCTTTCGGCACAGGTGTCGGTTGCTATCAAACTCATGCGACTAGGACAAACCCAAGCGCAACAATTACTATGGCATATTCAGCCGATTGTTGAGCAAGCTGTAGACCACGCCATGTCTAAAGATTTTCAAGACATGTCATCATTCGTTCCTGCGATAGATATTTATGGTATGCAACATGAATATCTATTCCGACGTTTATTCAACAGTTAACTATAAATAGGATCATATTATGAGACCCAACTACGAATATCATGCTGAATACTATCATCACGATCACCATCACAGTTATCAATCTGTTAGTATTCAGGGCAAGCCGATTTCGATGATTAGACCATTGATAGTCGGTGTTGGTGGACCTGTTGGCACAGGTAAAACGACTTTAATTGAAAAACTTTGCAAAAGCATGTCCGGTGACTATGAAATCGCAGTCATTACCAATGACATCTATACAAAAGAAGATGCTCTGATTTTGACACGTTTGAGCGCACTAGATGAAACACGAATTGTTGGTGTGGAAACAGGGGGTTGCCCCCATCATGCAATACGCGATGATGTATCGGCAAATTTGGAAGCTGTTGAAGATTTGCTAGCAAAATTCCCCGATTTGGATATTCTGTTTATTGAAAGTGGTGGCGATAATCTTGCAGCGAGCTTTAGCCCTGAGTTAGTTGATATTGAAATTTATGTAATTGATGTCTCTGCAGGTGACAAAATCCCTCGCAAGGGCGGACCCGGTATCATGAATTCCGATTTGCTGATTATCAACAAAATTGACATTGCACAATACGTTGGTTCAGATCTAGGTATCATGACACGTGATTCTAAATTGATGCGTCAAGAAAAACCCTTTATGTTATGTGACCTAATTTCTCGTAAGGGGCTAGACGATGTGCAAAATTGGGTTGCGGATAAAATCAAATCTAAGCAAATCACGGTGAGTTAAATTTGTAGTTTACATGTAAATTTTGATAGTGTACCTACATGGTTTCGTCGGGCTGGCGACTTGTCCCAGCCGTTGATTTATTTCTAGACTTTACAAATATCGGTAAAAGTATCCTGTATTATGTTAAAAACTGCCGACTCATTACTTACATCTCACCACTTGTCTCTGTGCTTTTTGGTTTAATCTTTCCGTGTTTGCGATCATTGCCTATAATCTGAAATATACCTTTCCATAATGTTGCTGATATTCAAAACATAGTGAAATGTTATAATACTAAATAGATAAGAATTAAAGATTTGTAGGTAAAATGTGGCTGATAAGAAAGTTCGTTTGGCAGTTATTGGTGTAGGTAATATGGGATATGCTCATGCAAAGGATATTCAGATACTACCCAAGACTGAATTAATTGCAGTCTGCGACAGCGATGAGGAGCGTTTGGCATTTGCGGTGGACAACCTCGATGTTGATGTTTATGCAGATTATAGAGATTTACTTACCCGACCCGACCTTGATGGAATTTTGATTGCTACCCCACACTATGACCATGTACCGATTGCAGTGAAAGCATTTGAGCAGGGTATACATGTCTTAGTCGAAAAACCGATTGCTGTACATGGCAAAGATGCACGCAAGATGCTTGATGCCTACCATATAGCAAAAGAAAAAGATCCTAATTTGGTGTTTGTTGCGATGTTCATGCAACGCACCTATGGATATTGGCGCAAAATCAAAGAGATGATTGATACAGGTGAGTTGGGACGATTGGTTCGTGTGACATGGGTGATTACTAATTGGTTTCGCACACAAGCTTATTATAACGATGGTGGATGGCGCGCAACGTGGCGTGGTGAAGGGGGTGGTGTATTGATAAACCAATCCACTCATAACCTTGACCTGTACCAATGGTTGGTAGGAATGCCTAAACGGGTTCGTGGTTTTGCCCCATTAGGCAAATATCACAATATTGAAGTTGAAGATGAAGTAACCGCTTATTTTGAACATGACAATGGGATGGTTGGGCATTTTATTACATCCACAGGCGAATCCCCCGGAACAAATCGCCTAGAGATTGTAGGGGAACACGGTAAACTCGTTTATGAATACGGCAAGCTCACCTTTTTCCGCAATGCAAATTCCATGTTAGAACAGATTCAAGAGTCTCCTAATGGCTATACAAAAGTTTCATTTACGCAAGAAGAAGTCAGCTTTGAGCATCATGGGCAAGCGGGACATGCTTTGATTACCGAAAACTTTGCCGATGCGATTTTGGAGCAAGCTGAATTGATAGCCCCTGGGGTAGAAGGTTATAATGCCGTCATCTTAGGAAATGCCATTATGGCATCGTCATTTGATGAAGGTATTGTTGATTTGCCACTAGATGAAGAGGCATTTGAAGCAAAATTAAACACACTCATCAAGAATTCTAAGTATGTTAAACCCGAGGTAAGTGACAAGAGTCAGGTGCGGACAGGTGTGAATCAATCCTTTAATGTTGAGTAAACCGTTGCCTAATCTTTTTTTATGATTGATACCTTGTCAGAATCATAGATACATTGCAGCCAAAGCGCCTCCATTATCAAGACTATTTGCCCAACCTACCACGCATCTTGCCCAGAAGTTAAGTAAGTGGTCATATGTTATTGAATGTAGGGGCGTTGCCATGTCTGCGCCC